>JAHLWJ010000191.1 GCA_019057975.1 Promethearchaeota archaeon
TTATAGAGGTCCAGATGGAGTATGGACTAGACGGGATCAGGGACTTCCTCCTCCAAGCAGCCCTCCTTGGGATCAAGTGAAACCCAATCCTAATCATTACGCAATTGCGGAATTAATGGAAATGGGAAAGTTAAACTATTTAATTTCCCAAAATGTAGATGGCCTTCATGCTAAATCTGGAATTCCTTTTGAAATATTAGCTGAACTTCACGGAAATTTACATTTCATGAAGTGTTTATCATGTAATAAAAAGATGTTATTCGAAGATGCTAATTGGGACAAAAATAAATGGGGTCCAGGATATAGAACGCATCCTGTTCGAGATGGTCAACCTACGTGTCCCCATTGTAAAGGACGTATAATATCAAGTATTGTAAATTTCGGTGATCCATTACCTTCCGATGAACTTGAAGAATCTATGATACGCTCTCAAAATTCTGATGTTTTCTTTGTAATAGGATCTTCTCTAGTAGTAACACCAGCAGCCAATATGCCTGGTGTAGCAAAACAGAATGGTGCCAAATTAATAATTTTAAATAAAGGTGATACACCTTATGATCACGTAGCAGACATTAGATTCGACAATTTAATTGAAGATATTTTGCCCCCAATAATGGAAAAAGTAAGAGAAAAAATAAATAACAGTTAACAATCTGTGTTAATGACATTAATTATTTTAAAGGTAATATCATGAGAAATGTAAGTAAAAGTCAGTTAAAAAGAATTAAAGAATTCATTTTTAAAAATGGTAGACTCCTTGAAAGAAAATTGTTTTCATATTTTTTTGAAAAAGGGAATAAAGAGGATGTTATTAAAGCATTAACAGCATATCAAAATTCTGATGGAGGATTTGGTAATGGAATTGAACCAGATCTATTGTGTCCAGACAGTACTGCTATTGGTGCTGAAACTGCAATGTATATTCTTGATCTCTTGGGATATGTAAATAATGAAATCACAGATCATTTATTTAATTGGATTATTAAAGAACAGAATGAAGAAGGATATATTAACCATCCTCCTAAAAATTTGTATAATTATCCATTTCAAGAATGGTGGAGTAATCCTGATGATCTGAGAATATTTGCATTATCAGGCTTTCTTAAAAAGTGGGGATTAAAAGACGCTACTTTTTTTGAAAAAGTAAAATATTTTTATTCAAACAGCTCTCTTCCTAAAGAATTTACTTTTTATGAGTATCCCTATTTTATATATCTGAAATACCTAGGAGAAAACAAAGAGGAAAAAAAGATGCTACAACATATTATCAACCAATTCCCCAGTATTTTTGAAAAAAATAAAGAACATTATCCATTATTTGGTCGACATTGGTATCATGCTCTCGATATTGTGGATAAAAAAGTAGTAGAAAATGAAGCAGATAATTTTCTTAATGGTCTTAAAGACGATGGTGGTCTTAAAATAATCTATCAGAACTTTCCTTGGTGGAGACCAATATGGACTTTAGATGGATTGATTATCGCGAAAATATGGGGAATAATGGATTTTCAAAGTGATTAAAGTATGGTTATTTTACTTTAGCAAAAATGTCTTTATCATTATTTAATTCTTTTAATATCTTTTTTGCTTCTTTGTTTGATAATGAAAGAGAAATATCACTATTACGGCTCAATGAACCTATAAAAATCTGTTGATTATCGGCATAAATTACAATATTTTGACTAGCATATTCAGGATTAGCTCTAATAATTATTTTTTGTTTTATTACATCGATATTTAAATCGATTCTTTTATCTTTTTTCGCTCTACTTGAGGGAATTCCCCTTCCCTTTGAGGAATATTTAGAGCTTATTGGATTTACAACAACATCATTTCCAAAATTATAGATCTCAAATTCTAAGCGATCATTTTTAAAATCTCTTACTTCTACTACAGGTCTTGCTAAATCTTTATCTCTGAATCCATGAGGTACTTTGACAGTCATTTTTAATACAAAAACTTTTGAAATATCTCCACCTTCAATAAAAATAATGGTATCTAAAATTGAAGGGAGCATTCCAAGCTCTATCCGGCCGATAAATCTTTGAATAGCATCTATTGCTGAAGAAGAATGAACAACACCAACCATTCCAACTCCAGATAATCGAAAATCAGAATAAATTTGGAAATCTTTTGTGGTCCTAACTTCATCAAAAATAGTAAAATCTGGTCTTACAAGTAAAAGTATATCCGCTGAATTCTCAAGACTGCCCTCTAATTTGGTATATTGAGTTATTTCTGGTTCCACTTGTAAGTCTCTTACACTTTCTAGCGTTTTTATTACTTTTTCTTGTTTTAAGTAGTAATTTGCTAATGCTGCCGAAAAAGTTGATTTTCCTGCTCCTGGTGAGCCTGCTACAAGTATTCCCTCCGCTTTTTCCAATCTATTCTGTAATCTACTATCAATGGAATAATCAGATAGTTTTAAACTTACAAGAGGCCGTACTGCGGTAATTTCTACATCTTTTGAAAAAGGAGGACGGGTTATAACTATCCTAAAATCCCTCATTTGGGCAACTATAGCACCTTCTTTTTCAATTTCAATAAAAGAATGTTTATCTTCTCGTGTCACTTCTACAATCTCCATTGCAATATCTTCTATTAACTTATTTGAAGCTGGCTCATTACTGATTCTTTGTAAACGCCAATTTCCCGGAGAACCTCTTTTGGCATAAGGAGGAATATTTTGTTTTAGATGAACACTCATCGTTTCGTCATCGAAATATTCCAAAATCTTTAGAGAAATAGGTAAGAGCTCTTCCTTAGACTTTTTTTCCCAAGCAAAAAGAACTTCTAATCCTTCAAATTCTCCAACAACGCCTTGGATTCTGTCCGCGGTTATTAGTATAGCATTGTTCTGACGAGCTTCTTCTCTAATCAATGCATCAAGCTCACCGCCCCGAGCTAGCTTTATTTCCTCTCTCGTTGGCCGTCTCCCTACGATGAGCAAATTAATCATTTTTTCATTGTGAAGCTTACGTAATTCTTTTAATACATTTAATCCAAAAAACCCAATTTCTTTTTGGATATTAGTTCGGTATTCGACTTCTGCAACTACAATATTACAAATAATAATTTCTGGTTTTTCCCCTAGCTCTCCATCCTCAATTAAATTAAGGATTTGACCATTAAAAATTACAGACGTATCACATAAGAACTTATCTGATATCATCTAAATCGCCATTCTCTCCTTTATTTAGAATCTGGAATTTCTTTACGCTATAGTAGATGGGTTTAGAAAGTCTATCTACTGTAGCGACGATTAAATCCTTTCGAGAACTCATAGCAACTCTCGACATTTTATCTAGGTCTCTTAATTCAATAGGATTCCCTTCGAATACTGGAAATATTAAAAATTTCGCTGAATCCTTTTCAAAATCAGCCCCTCTTTTATATACGCGAAAATCTAAACCATCTCCATAACCCGTTCGAACGATATATCCTCTTTTTCTTAAATCCATATAAATTATGTACTTTTGCCAAAGTTTTTCATCATATTGAGTGAAATATGTCAATAGACCCTCAAAATCATATAAATTCTCATTTTTATCATTATCTTCCCAAACCAATATCCTATTCCTTTCACATAACAATAAAACTTCAACGGCATCAATAATTAAGATTTCTTGTCCGTTAGTATTTTTCTCTATTGAACCTATATAAGAAGTTGCATAAAATTCTTCGAACCCTTTTTTATCTGTAATAATAACTTTATCCTTTTCAATTGATCCTTCTACTTGAATTTTCTCAGGTTTCTCAGGTAAATCTTCCGTCATGTAATATTAAATAGGAATTAATTATAATTAATGAATTTATCCATGGTCTATTCTCTAACCGATAATTTAAAATGTTAAAAATAGTAAAATAAAAGACAAGGGTTCAAATATGTTTTCTTGTAAGGAACCATTTTATAACTAATTTTTTATAAGTGGAAGTGTGAAATAAAAAGTGCTCCCTTTATCCTTACCCTCAGATTCCACCCAAATTTCCCCACCATGTAATTCAATAATTTTTTTAGAAATATACAATCCTAACCCAGACCCTTCTATATCAACATCTAAACCTTTCCCGTACCGTTCAATCTTTCCAAATTTTTTAAATATTATCTTTTTCTCTTCTTCTGTCAAACCAACCCCTGTATCTTTAATTATAATATCTATATGATTTTTGGTTTTTTGTAGAGAAACAGAAACGGTTCCTTTTGGAGGTGTATTTTTAATAGCGTTTAATAGTAGATTCATTATTACTTGTTCAATTCTCACTTTATCTACTTCAATACGTATATCTTCAAGATGATTTAATTTAAAATTAATATCTCGTTTAAACGCAGAAACTTTTGTATCATTAAAACAGTCCCTAACGATATCTCTGAGATTCTCATTCTTAATATGTAATGTAAGTTTATTTGATTCTATTTTTGAAACATCTATTAAGTTGTAGACTAATTGTTTTAATCTATCTCCCCCTCTTCTTATACTCTCAATAAGGTCAATAACACGATCGTCAAGTAATTCTCTATTATGATCTAATAAAAATTCTGTTGCAGCACAAATTGAAACTAACGGTGTTTTTAATTCATGTGAAATCCTTGTTATTAACTCTGTTTTGAGGCTATCTAGTTTCTTTAATTTTTCAATTTCTTCTATAATAAGATTTTCTGATTTCTTTTTTTCTGAATAATCTTGAATTATTAACTCTATAAATAATTTTTTTCCAATTTCTAGTAAAGAAGCTTGTAATGAAATCCACATTAAGCTTTTATCTTTTTTGTAAATTTGAACTTCTATGGCTTTTAAAAAACCTTTTGTTAATAGATCCCTATATATTTCTATAATAAAAGGAAAATATTTTTGAGGAATTATTTCACTTAAGTCTCTCATATTCTTTCCTAATAATTCTTCTTTCTTGTATCCCGTATAAGTAAAAACCTGATTATTTAAATCTACAATTTTTCCATCCATATTAGATAAAACAATCATAAAAGGGGCTCGTTCAAATAAGTGTCGATATTTCATTTCAGAATCTTTTAATGCTATCTCAGCATTTATCCGATCTGTAATATCTTCGTAAGTGCCTAGAATCCCAATAACTTCTCCTGATGAATTATGAAGTGGAATTTTATTAGTATCCAACCATGCCTGCTTTCCATTTGCTTGAAGTTGGGATTCAATTATGTGATATTCAGGGTTATCTGTATCTATTATGAGGTGATCACTTTCTATTGAGAACTCTGCTTCATCTCTTTTCCAAGCTAGATCATAATCTGTTTTTCCAACTATATTTTCTGGTTGTCCCACACCAGCAACTCTAGCGAAATTTTTATTACAACCCAAATATGCAGAATAAATATCTTTCCAATAAATAAACTGAGGGATATTATCCATAACTAACTGAAGCATATTCTGACTCTGTGTTAACTCTTCTTCAATCATTTTTTGATTTGTTATATCTCTCATAATACAAAATAGAAATTTCTTTTGATCTTCTTTATCATTTAAGACACTTATACTTAATTCTCCAATAAAAGTAGTATTATTTTTTTTTATGAATTTGTATTCAACCATTCTAATGCTTCCCTCGTTCAAAACCTTGTGAAAAGTCTGCTTTGCAGATTCTTGTTCTTCTGGCACGATAAAATCTAAAAGTCTTTTTCCAATAAAATCATCTTTTTTTTCAGCGAGATATAATTTCAAAACCATCTGCGAAATATCAACAATTCTTCCTTCTAAATCTAGAAGTAGTACGAAATCTGGGAATGTGTTAAATAGCTTTTCATAAATACTTCCTTCAATTTTGAATAATTCATCTTTTTCCTCTTTAATATTTCTTAGAAATGTCATCTGATTAACCAACCCTTTAAAATAATTAAATATAAATAATTTAAATTTCAAATTTTTTAATTAAATTTGTATAAATTAATAGAATTAATCTAATTTATATGTTTTTTTTCCAAATTCAAATCATTTAATCCTTACTCATCATGCTCTTTGAGTTGTTTCTTTATTAAATTCATTAATTCATCTTCAGAAAGTTCTTTCTCCTCTAAAGGCTTATAATCCTTATTAGCATGCTTTTTCATCCAATTTGGCATGATCCAAGCAAAAGTAAAACCAATTGAAAAAATAACTACTAGAATAGCTGTTGCACCAAATACCATGATACTGATGATATTACTAGGATCACCCCACATAACTCCCGTAGGTTGAAAAAATTCAGGAATACTATGAAAACTAATTATAAATGAAAAAATTGCAACTACCCTATATCTTAAATTTATCCAAGGCTCAATATCTTGATTTTTTAATAATTTATATGCTGAATAAGAAGACCATGATAACCAGTTAAAAACTAGAAGTGTGTAAGGCACGTCTAAAGATACTTTTTCATAATAAGGGTTTAAGGGAGAAAAAGTTACAATAGCATGAAATATCAGCTGGATTAATCCTAATATTAGCACTACAATTAGAACTAAATTTGGTGCTAGTTTTTGATTTCTATGAAATGTCAGATTAGTAAAAATAACAGTTAGAATAAAGCACATAAAGACAAATATTTCTTGAAAAAGAAAACCTAAATTAAATAATAAATTCCCTATAAATCCAATTGGTAGTATTAAAAAACCGATCCCTGCTATATATAGATTAATCTTACTGATTTTTTTTCCTCGCACTATGAAAAAAACACCTACTAATAGCAAACAGCCAATAAAAACAACAAAAAGTATAAGAAAAAATATATATAAAATATCACTTATCACGATTATACACCTGCCATTGTAATTAATGATTGATTTTTATTCAACTCATCTAATAGAAAGGCTATTATTTGGTTAGAGTTTATAATTTCTAATTTTATCAACCTATCCCTTAATGCATTTTGTAGCATTGATTTAAGATCTTCATAACTCAATTTCTCTAACGGTTTGAAGGGACCAACCTCATCTTTAATTGATAATTTAAGTAGCCCCCTACCTGCCAGATGAGTAATGCTAATTTGATTGGCTAATTTGTCTCCTAATAATTTAATGATTTCTAATTTAATCGCCTTTTGATAGTTGAGATTTAATTAAATTTATTAATTCTTCTTCTGAAAACTCTTCATCTTTAACATTATAGTAAATATTATAAAAAAAAATCAAAATAATAAGACCAATAATTCATTAAGAGCCATATCCTACTATGAAATGGTTATTAATTGTATAATTAAATATAAAATTTATGATTTACTAAAATAAATAGGTTAACAATATCACCGAGATTACTTTATTCAACGTTTCATTTTATAAATTCTTTTCCTAATTTTATTTAATTCTTGGAAGAGAGAAATAAAAAGTGCTTCCTTTATTTTTACCCTCAGATTCCATCCAAATTTCCCCACCATGGGATTCTACAATTTTTTTTGAAATGTATAAACCCAAACCTGTTCCATCGATTCCTAAATCAAGTCCTTGTCCATAACGTTCAATCTTTCCAAATTGCTTAAAGATTTTTCCTTTTTCTTCTTCAGTGAAACCTATTCCATTATCTTTAACTGATACTATTACAACATCATCTGCTAAATCTGTTTTTATATCTATCCATCCACGTGGAGGTGTGTATTTTATGGCATTCATCAATAAATTTGAAATTACATCATGAATTTCTTCTTTTTCAAACCGAGTTATTATCGAGTCGTGAATTTCTATATTAAATGAGTGTTCCCTTTTTGCGGCTAAAGGATGTAATTCATCTATGCAGTAATTAATTAAAAATGACAAATCTTCTTTTTCGATTTTTGGCTTTAAATCTGGTGATTCCAATTTAGATGTGTGTAAAAGGTTATTTATGATATTTTGTAATCGTTCACATCCTTTGTCAATTTCGTTTAAATTTGAAATTATTTCAGGATTCAACTCTTTTGAATATAAAGTAAAAATAAGATCTGCAAATCCCTTGATCGAAATTAACGGAGTTTTTAATTCATGAGAAGCTCTTCTTAAAAATTCGGATTTTATTCTATTAACTTCTTTTAATTTTTGTTCCATTTGCTTAGTCTCTGTAATATCCCGTACAATTGCCCAAATTCTATGTGGATCACCCTGTTCATCTTGTAAAATCCAAAATCTGATACTTACTGGTAAAATATTACCATTTTTATGAATATATTCCTTTTCATAGACTTTACTATCACCTGCTGATAAATGAGTAAATAACATATTATCTTCAATTTCATGCCATTTTTTTGGAGTTACCTCAC
>JAHLWJ010000192.1 GCA_019057975.1 Promethearchaeota archaeon
TCAAATTATATCTTCCTGAATGTTTAGTTTTTGAATTCGAGCGATATTTTAACTCGTTATTTGAGTACCTAAAAATTAAACATCATGTGTTCTTAGAGAACCTAATTGAAGGGAAAGAGTTATTAAATTCCATTTACGGAAAAAAAGAACTCCCTATGGAGTATAATCCATTAAAAAACTTGAAATGGAGTAGAAGAGATAAGCGATGGATGAATAATAAGCTCTACACCAAGGATTTTGAAAAGATATATTACGAACTAAAGAACTCATACAACAAAGAATCACAATAACTATATATCTATATCCAGCAATGCAGAGAGCAAACCAAGCTTCAGGAAGACCGATAAGAAGAAAGACTGATAAAGGATTAATTATCTTTCTGGATGAACGGTTTACAAAGAGAGCGAAGTGGATTTCAGAGTGGGTACGAAACGAGATAAAAGTTGTACCTAATAGAAAGGGGATTATAGCATCTTTATCCAAAGCATTTTGGAGTCATTAATTGTTAGAAGAGGAAAATTTTTTATTATTTTCTTTGGAAATTTTTTTTTTTAATGTAAATAACAATTAATCCTGCAATGGCTGATAATCCTATCATCATTGGAAGATTATATCCTGAGATATATGAAGACTGACTCCGCATTTCAAAAACAATAAGTGTAACACCACGAAGTGTACTTGAAAGGTTATGTTTAGAAAGAACCCCATTAGAGTTGTATGTATCAACTAAAATAGAAGTCGAAGTTACATATGTTAAAGTATTTCCTGAACTTGTGCGATTCCATGCAGAAGGAGGAGGATCTGCTGCAAATTCAGCGAGATAAGTGTTTACAGGACAGAGAACAAAAAAACCTATAGATTCTTGGTCATTAGGGTTCTTATGAAAAATATGTGTCCCATGTTGATCCGCAGTAGCTCCAAACGATTCATTACTAGATATAAAATTCCATGAATCAGAATCTATAATAAAATAATCCGCTTTTTCAGTCACATTTACAACTTTTATTTTCATTTTATCACCGATTTCTGCACTACTTCCCCCATAAATAGGATCCAAATGTGTAATCTCATAAATATACTCATCTCCAGCTTTAACTCCACACGTATAAGTTGTTCCAAGTGTACTTATTATTGTTGTCGAAAGTGAAAAACTTATAATAACTGCAACTATAAATAAATTTTTATTTCTCATATTTGATTTTCTCTTCTGTTCTTGAATTTTTATAATCTTTATTTTTACAAGATTTCATTTAAGTTTTTTTATTTTTTAACTATGACCTATAAACATTGTGATACCTAAAGTATTTCTAATCTTGAGCTTTTAGCGAAACTAAGCTCCTTTTCATTTGAATAGCTATTTTCCTTAATTACAACGTTAGTAAGTTTAACACCAACTCCATCATTGATAATCTTCATGGCTTCTACTGCCCTCATGCCCCAAATATTTACTTTAATTGAAGCAGTATCATCAGATAAAACCAGCTTAAGCAAAAAAGATTTCTCTCCATTCTTTAGAGTTAGCTCCTTAAACATCTCAACGTGTGCAATACCCCTGATGAACTTAATAAAGCCTTCCTTCTTAAAGATCTCTTCAATAGTATGTTTTGTGGGGGACTTCACCCTCTTCTTCTCCTCTACTAATGGAGGTCTAACTCGCTCAACCTCAGGTAGAACAATATCTTTAGGAGCTAACACAATTTTTCCTTGCCTGCTTAAATGGACCTCTAAATTCCCAGTTGCTCCTACTTTAGAGTATCCCCCAATAATCTGAATGATCTCGTCTTTTTGAAAAGATTCATTTTCCATTATTTTTGTTTGGTTATTCCAAAGAACAAGTTTAATACACTCTGATTTATCACAAATTACAAATGAACCTACTATTCCTGGAGTACCATCTTTTTTATTAAAACTTTTTACACCGAAAATTTCTGTAATCCTTCCAGCTATAACGATATTACTCATCGTCTCAATGATGTTTGCTATTGGGATCCTAAAATCATTGTAATCAATAAGCTCTTCGATCTCATTTTGAATCTGAGGATCAGAAGAATAGAGGTCAATACCATTATCCTTCCCAATCAAATACAACGCACCTTCTTTTGTCATAAATCCTTGAAACTCAGCTAACTTTTCATTAACTTGTTTGCTAATATCCTCCTCACTTAATCCGAGGTCTAATAATTTCTCAAGTATTTTTTCTGCTCGTTCTACCATCCAACATCACGTAGCAATTTCTTACTCATATATTAATGGAAAATTGCTTTGTCTGTAATTTACTCGAACTGGAAGTATATTATTTTGTCTTGAAGTAGGTGAAGGAGTCGAAGCACAATTCCACCTATTGGAAGTACTTTCCCCTTCAAAGACTACTCCAAACCTATTTGAATGATGTTTACAGACATTAAAATTCCTTCTACCAACATCTTGATATTCAGTTGAAATCTTAATCACTTTTATTTGTTTAGAAATAATTTCCCATCAAATATATTTAAAGAAAAAATCACATCAATTTGCTTTTATAGTATACTGTCAAAAAATAAGTTAATATACTATTTTTGATTTTGACAGATTGATTGGAAAGGTAAATTCAGAGTTTTATTTCAATGAAAATTCCTTTGAAAAATTTATTTTATTTTAACTTTCAAAATTTAGTTTATTATAGGTCTCTCAAGGCTTCATTTAGTTCTTCTAATGAGATGGCAATCACATTTCCTATTAGCATATTTTCTGTTTCAGATATTTTTATATTTCTTGTTCATGTCCGAACGTCTATGCCATATAACTTCCCATTTATATCAAATACAGGTTTCTAAGTAGACCATTCTTGATAAAGATTAGATTTTTTCGTATAATTTTATAAATTCTTTCTATATATTCAGTTCTTATATCTATAGGTACTCCGATTTGAGATTGATCATATCCTAATTTCTTACACGAAATCTCGTTAATTATACCAGAATTATGAACAATAATATTCCTGAGGTAATATGCTTCCCTTAATTCTTTCCAATTTATAAAATCTTTCTTTAAATTAATATTAAATCTTGATTCAATTCTTTTAGCGATTTTATCTATATTTTGATAACCCCACCAATCCACTTCGTTATCAAGTATTTTAATTAATAACTCTTCTTTTGTCTTAGAATCTATTATCTCCTTATTGGAAAGATCTTTTGAATTAGACCTCAATAATTCTGGTCTGTTTTCATAAATTTTCTTAAATAAATCTTTCAGACATGCTTCAAAGAAAGAAAATTGATATATTAAAGTCATTTTAACCAAATGAATAATTCTTCTATGTAATTTATCCGGAAAGTCACTACAAAACCAAAATATATATTCCCTTTGAGGCATTCTTAGAGTCGCTTGCTTAGGTTCCTCATTAGTTTCAATACTTCTCATTGATACTGAAAAATCTCCCGCAATGTTAAACCGATTGAAACCTTGAGATTTTGAATGTCTAATAAAGCTCTCTACTTTTCTAATAGTCTCTTCATAACTTAGACAATCTTTGTCATTTTCTAATACCTGTTCAGGGATTGCTGAATTTAAATTATATTGTCCTTGTTCATCACTTCTCATTAGATTGAAGAAAAAGTTTAATAATTCATTTAACTTGGAGGTTTTTGCCTTCTCCAACAATAATTTATATTTTTCTTTATCCTTTTCTAAAGAAATCCATGCATTTCTTGAAGATCTGAATGCATTCATCATATCCATAAGATAATGATTAATTATATTGTTTAAATCATCCTTCAGAGAATCTTTCGACAAACTAGTAGCCTTAAAAAATTTTTATTCATTTCCCATCTTTTTCCTAAGTAATGAAATCGCGATGGCACTGCTTACCTGCTGTTTTTGGATAAAGTCAATAAGGAGATCACTGTCAATCGTGCTCACATTGATGTTCTCGACCACTTTTTCAATCTCATTCTCAATCTCAAGCACTTGTTTTTCGATTTGATTTCATCCTGATTTCATCTATATATTATATAGAGTATTGAAAGCAAATTAGGATGATTTAGTATTTAATATTTATGATTCTTGCTTTTTATTAGGAGCCATTGTCCTCACAATAACAGATATTCCCTAATAAATCCGACAAGTAGACCCTAAAGGTTCTTGATATATTCTGAAGTCAATCCTATTTTATTTCGAGTTCGATGAAACGCATAAGCAGAGCAACTACATAAAACTCTTAAATTAGATTGTATAATCCTCATATCTTTTTGGGTATCTAACAAATCGGTAATAAAAATGACGACCGCTACTTGAGTCATGACCTGTGGCCAAAAATATAGTCTACCCAATTTCTCCTGAAGTCTTCTCGCATTTTCTATTGCTCTTCTTAAATCAAATACAGGAACAAGACGATAGATTTTACGTAATAATATTTTTATCATGAGTAATTTGTTTTTATAGTTTAAGACGGTCGGATTTTCCCTCAGAAAATTCTTAAACATTACAATATCTACAAGACATTTACTGATAAATTTATGGACAAGAAACTCAGGAACTCCAGTAATATCACTAACCTGATTATTCTCATTAATGGTTACGGCTCTAATTTTATCCCGCTTTGTAGAAAAAGAAATGTTCCGAAATAAATAATTCAAGATTGTTTCTCTAACTTCACTTGGTTTCTTATAAAATTTAGTATAATAGTCAGAACCACTATCGATATTAACATCCTGTTTTTTCAGAGTCTGAGTCATGACTTCCTCAATTTTACCAATTTTCGTTACCTATGAATAAACTGAGGATATTTAAACAAAAAATGTGGAAATAGGCAAATCATTATCAATATAATGTAAGTTGTGTTTTCTTTGGTGTTTTCTTTTGAAACAAAAAATATTTTCTACACTTTTCATAATTGGTCTCAAACTTATCAAAATTTTTTACAACTCTCTCTTTGTTAAGGTTATGTTCATGACACAATAATGAAATCACTTGAGATCTATTAGGATGGTTCCAATGGATATTATCTATCGATTCGATTACATCAGGGAGTAAAAATATTTTTCGTACGTTTCTTATTATCTCGTGAGTTAGGTCACCAAAATCATAGTTTGATTTCTCTTGTCTGATAACTTGCTCTATATTCCTAAATTTTTTAATAAGATGGAGAGCTTTTTTTGGACCGATCCCTTTGATCCCTGGAAAATAATCAGTTCCGATCATAAGTGCCATATCGACTAGTTGGAAAATTGAGATTTGCAATTGTAGTAAGTTTTTTTCTAAGTTGATTAAAATAGGCTCAACTCTATAATATGTCCATTTTCCTTGAACTTTTCTTCTCATTGATTTTGAGAGGTTTTGAATTATATGTGGACATCCAAAAAGAAGTGAATCATAATCTTGGGAATTGGAAAAGTGTGCGAAATGTCTCTTTACTAAATACGCACACTGAGATTCTGCCGAAGAGGGTGATTCAATATATGGGATTCCTAATGCCCCAAGAAGATGTTTGGATTCCTGAATTATATTTTGCCATAAATACTCCTTACTTAATGCAATCTTGCGTGCTAATTCTTTATTACCCCCTTCTATTGCTTGCTTGTACCAGTTCTGAGTGAATAAGAAATCTTTAAGCTGATCTTTAGTAATTATTCTTTTTAACTCGGATACTTTCCCATCAAAGCAAAAGACCGGAAATATTTTTTTGTTATAATAAAAATTTATTCGATAGAGTAGGCCATATAAATGAGATATTGGTCTTTGAGTTCTGTCTAAAATTAAGCTATTATTGGTGTTTTCTGTATTTTTCCGAGCAAAATTGAATAAACTGAAAATAATATTGGGAGCATCAACAGCAATGATCTTACCTGCTAATCTTTGAAAATCTATTTTCTTAGAACTAATAATCTGCTTTAATTTTACTCCCATATTAAACTGTTAAACTCAAGAAATAAAAAGAAAAAATATCCTACAGGAAATATCAAATCAAGTATTTATGACAAAATAATTTTAGTCTATTAAGGAACTATTTTATAAAAATTAAAACAAAAAAGGTAAAAATAGTAATTAAGATTTCTTCAATTTTTTACTTAGAATGATTACTACAACGGATAGAATACCAAGCAGAAAGAATATATTATATCCTGGAATTAATGGTTTAGAAGGAATGCTTTTTATGACGATAATACTTGCAGTTCCTAGATTTCCGGCTTTAATTTTCTGTATTCAGAGGAACTCCCATGCTTTGAGATAAGTTTTTATGTTTTCTTATAGATAAATTTAGATTAATTCAGTTATGCCAGAAAGATGAGGAGAAAAGTAATCAATGCTGATATTTTTGTTAATAATCCAATTTTTACAAATTTTTCTTCTTTTAATTTTAAATATATAGTAAGGTAAAAGTTCTTTTTTAACCCTGGTTCAGATTGTATTAGCCTTTGGAGAATTTTTAATATCTTTTTTCTTTCTTTAATTTTCTTTTTCATATTAATAGCTAAAAAGCCGGGAATTATTAAGTATAACATATAAGTGGGGGAGAAAATAATAAGAATCAGCCAATAATGATTAATAAAACTACTTAACGGAAGAACAGAATAAATATCGAGAAGAAAGGGGAAAAATAATTGTAAATCGAACATGATGAAGCCAGAGGGATCCCAAGATGTAAAATAGAAATGTTCGATCGAAGAGTATTCCAATTTTATGTCTTTTACATATTCCTCAAAATAAATAGATTTAATCCCCTTAATTATAGCCAGAATCATAGCTAAAAGAGTGAACAAGGAGGCTAAAGTTAGCATTATAAATATTGAAAATACTGATACTATAGATATAATTTGTCCAAAGCCTATTATTATAGTATATAAATTGATTATAGGTAAAGAGAGTAGACCTAGACAAAAATATATAAGTATAATGCACCTATTAAAAATCGCAATGTTGGAGCGAATTGTAATTGAGTATGTTGGAATGAAAAAATTTTCAGTAATTTCAGTTAAAGGAGTTTTCTTAAATTTTTTGATAATTTGAGATTTATTGATTCGTCTGTATAAATATTCTCCTGATTTATAGAAGATACGGGATTCAGTAATAACATATATAGTAAAGTCTGTCTCACTAGGTAAATCTAACATTAGTTGATGGATCTCATCAGGAGTTAAATCCACGATCTCTTCGTGAAATAAATCAAATTGACCTGTGGTAGTATTAAAATTTCTAATCAAAACTTCCATAAAAAATCCTACAATTTTTACATTGAATTAATTATAGACATTTCTGAAGATATTTAATTTTAATTCTAAAAATAATTTTTAAGTTTATAAATAGCTTACATAAAAACATCTAAATTAGCCAGTCTTATTATAATATATCGCTTTTTTTTAGATTAAATTGTATAATTCTATTAATTTAATCCAGTTATTTCAGAAATGTTATTTCCTATAAATCTTAATATCTTTAAATTTGTGCAATTTTCTAAACCTTCAATTCTGGAAATTTGATTATGGTTGATTTCTATAAGTATTAAAGCGAAAAAAAAATAAAAAAATTATTAGTTACTACCAGCCTTTTATCAGGTGGTATAGTCTGAAAATAGCTCTTAGTGGATGAAGTTTTATTTTTATTTCTCACCTTTAACTTTAGCTGAATAAAAATAAACTGGGAATATTTAAACAAAAAATTAAAAAAAATAGCAATTTAAAAATCATAAATTAAGAAAAATCATCATCCAGAGAATTTATTATCTTTTCTCGCTCTTCTTCACTAAAAGCATCTGCAATAGCATCTAACTCTTCTTCTGCTAAAATATTTTCCTCGTCAATATTGCTTTCGATACTTTCAATAGAAAAAGATGACCCACACTCAGCACATTCGATATGGGTCTCAAAAACATAAACATTTTCAGACTTACAACGTGGACAATAATAATCCGTCGGCATCCTTAGAGTAAAAAACATACAAATTTTAGTTGTAAATAATAAGATCATCTCTGTGAATATATAATTATTCTTACAAAATTGGACAAATATTTTTAGCGGGAAGTATATGGGAATAATCAGCATTCACCTATAATGGTTGGTGAATATTTAACTAATGCACCCTATTTAAATAAAAATGCAGAAACCGGTGAACGTCTTTTTTCTTTATATAGATTTGAAGATATCATAACCTAAAATTTTAGATGATATTGAAATGTCAAAACAAAAAATTAAGTACCTTGTTGAGAAAAAAGGATTAAGAAGTTATGCGAATGTCTTCT
>JAHLWJ010000193.1 GCA_019057975.1 Promethearchaeota archaeon
GGTCTTCGGGAATCTCAAAAAGAGTAATCATATTTGCCGTGGGGGGGAAATCTGCGATTATTATATCAAATTGCATAGATTGTCCACCCTCAGCATCTAAAATTTCTTGAAAAAACATAGCATTTTTCAGTGCAAGGGGGATAGAATCTGCTGTAAATGTTGTGTCCATAAATTTCTCTAATTGTGGAATTAAACCCACTATTGGCATTTCTTTCATTAAAGCTTTCATCTTAGCTATTAAATTATTTGTGTATCTCTTGGCATATGTATTTGGATCAGGTTCGATTGCCCAAAGATTATCAGATATAGGTGTTAATTTATTTCCGATCTCAGAATTAAATAAATCAGTAAGGTTATGTGCCATATCAAAGGATATAAGAAGTATTTTTTTTTCAGGAAGAAGATCTGATAAGGCTACAGCAGTGGCGGCGCTTATTGTACTCTTTCCTACTCCTCCTTTCCCCCCAAGAACTATAATTTTCTCCATAACAACTAATTAAATAATTAATATAGTTAAAATTTATATTGCAAAAACTAATATGCCATAAAAAACTAATCAAAAATTCAAAAAACTAGCAAAAAATAAATTATTTAATTACTTAAATAAATTATAATCATCAAAATCAAGATGATTTTAATTTTAAAATAAAATTATTTCATAAAAATCAAAATTATCCAAGTTAATTCTCATAATAAAAAAATAAAATTTGGAATAAAGTAAAAAATCATAAAAAAAACTAATTAAAAAAAAAGGAAGTGATCAAGATTACACATCAAAATGAGTTTACAACTAAATATATTATAGAAGTAAAATTTACAATTAAAGGTGTTGTGGAGAAAAGCGATATAGTCGGCGCCATTTTCGGCCAAAGATAAAAACTTAAAGCCGTATCGGCAAATCGGCTAAACTGAAGGTCTTCTTTTGGATCTAGATTTAAGAGATCTCCAAAAATCTGGACGAATTGGACGGATTGAAGTAGAAAATAGTTCCAAAGAGGGAATATCCGAAGGGACTATTAAAATTCCCTCCTCTTTAACAAGAAAGGAGACTGCACTATTGGCGGCGACTGTTGAAACTGTATCTCGAGTTGGTCCATGTGAGGCTGAAATCTCTCTTGTTGAAATTCGAGATGTTCGCGAAACAAAACGTCAGCAAATTATAGAAAGGGCTGCTGAACTTTTAAAAGAGTGGGATCAAAAATCGTTAGAACAAAGTGAAATTGAAGAAAAGATAGATAAAGATATTAAACTTGGAGAAATCATAGCATGGGGGACCGATAAACTTCCAGCAGGTCCAGACGTAGATAAAAACCCAGATCTCATTATTGTAGAAGGACGAGCTGATGTTTTAAATTTATTACGAATTGGAATTAAAAATACAATTGCTGTTCAAGGAACTCAAGTACCTAAATCTGTTATAGTTTTAGCAAAAAAGAAAAAAACTGTAACATGTTTTCTTGATGGAGATCGTGGTGGTACTATTATTTTAAATGAATTGATACAATTATTAAAGTTAGATTATGTTGCTAGGGCACCTGAGGGGTACGAGGTTGAAGAATTAACTAGAAAACAAATGATTAAATCACTACAAAACAAGCGACCTGCAAAACAATCAAAAAATATTAAAAAACATTATACAGAAGAAAAGAAATACGATAGTAAAGAGGGGTCGCTTCAGAAATATTTGAAAAAAGCAAAAATAAAAGATGAATCAATAATTATAGAGGCAATTAATACTATAAAAACAGCTCATAGTATTGGTTTTAATAAAAGCCTTGATAAGTTATTTGAAATGCCTGTTGGTGAAATTTTTGAAAAGATTAAAAACTTTAAAGATACTCAATATTTAATAATTGATGGAATTTTAACAAAAAGACTTCTTTCAATCTCTATAAATATGAAAATCAAATTTATTGCATGCAAAAATAAGGAAGATGATCTAAAGATACCTAATCATATTGATATCTTTTATATCTAGTATCTATTTTATGCTAGATTTTAATCTAAGCGATAGGTAAGGTTACAGAGAAGATTAGTTGTATAACAAATGATAGAGCACCTAAAATTAAGATACCTATTCCACAAATTTTAAAAACCAGAAAATAATCCTTCCGATTAGGTTTATTCGCTATTTTTAGAATTCTTTTGGCATTTTGAAGGAAAGTTATAAATCTTTCATAAAGACCAGGTTTCTTTTTCCGATCTAGTTTTGAATACTTCTCATATTTTGGGTAGCTTGACACATCTAATTAAATTAAGAAAGTTATTTGAATTTATCTACCTAAAACAATACTAATTCATATCTTAATTGATGTCAAGAATACTAGAAATAAATATATCTCTATTAAATGGTTTAAGATCTTTTAAACCTTGACCTACTCCAACAAATAGAATCGGCTTTTTAGTTTCAAACGAAATTGATAATGCAGCGCCACCTTTCGCATCTGCATCAAGTTTAGTTAAGATATTAGCGTCAATTCCAACGTGTTTATCAAATTCTCTAGCTTGGTATAAAACATCGTTTCCCGCAAGGCTGTCTCCTATGAAAATTTTAAGATCTGGATTTGTAACTCTACAGATTTTCTGCATCTCCAGCATTAAGTTTCGGTTTGTTGTCTGCCTTCCAGATGTGTCTACTAAAACTACGTCTATTTCTTTAGCCTTAGCATGCTCAATTGCATCATAAGCAACTGAAGCAGGATCAGATTTATATCCATGCTTTATAACATTAATTCCAACATTGTCCATATGTTTAGTTAGTTGTTCAATAGCTCCAGCTCGGAATGTGTCTGAAGCAGCTGCGACAGAACTGATGTTACTTTCTTTTAGGAAATTAGCTACTTTAGCAATTGTAGTGGTTTTTCCTGTTCCGTTTATTCCAAAAAAAACAAATACATATGGTAAACCTAACGACTTTTTAGTTTTAATTTCTTCAATTATATCAATTTCCTTTTCAGGTGTTAAGATTTCAATCATAACTTCTTTTAATGTATCGAATAGTATTTTTTTAGTTGATGTTAATCGAGTAATTTGTTGACCTTTAAAAGATTCAATAATACTTCTACAGATTTCATCAGCAGTGTCTATTGCAACATCATTACTAATAAGGAGTATTCTTAAATCATTTATAGCCTCATCTATCTTTTTTTCTGTCAAGCTTTTTTTAACAAAAGTAGAAAACACATTTTTTAGCTTTTCAAGCATTTATTTCTCCACAAAAATTAGCATTGTTTAAGGAAATTTAATTATATTGCACTAATAAGATCTATTTTTGAAGATAACCTTTCTGAATGGTTTGAGTAGTTTTTTGTAAATTAATATCTATATTTTGCAATTGAGTTCTTATGAATTGGATTTCCTTATCGTGCTGTTCAATTCTCATATCAAGAAGTTCAATTGCTCCATCTAAATCTTTTTCAATTATAACATCCTGAGTAACTGCTAGTAAAATTTTCTCAGGATCCTTAATAGAGGCTTTAATATTTGCCATTCCTCCAATAGGTATTAAGATTTCATCATTTACTTTTACACCTTCTTTTAAATTTTCAATAGTAATCTTTGTATTCACTATATTTGCTCGAGACACATTAAGAATTTCCAGTTGACCTTGGTACATATCTCGTTGTTCCTTCAATATTCTAAATATTTGTAATTGCTCTTGATAATCTTGAGAAGATTCCAAATTCTATCAAATCCATTTAAAATAATAATTATTCTGATAATTCCCTTATAAGATAATCTTGTGTTTCATCTAAAGTTATTTCTTTAACTTCTTGAATATTAATTTGGCGTCTGTAAATTCCTATAGATGTTATTTGGGTTAATACTTTTTCAAGAGCATCTTCCTCTTTCAAAGCACGAACTTCTTTACGGAATAAATATTTCTTATGATTTTTATTGTAATTACCAATGATTCTATAAATTTTAATCTCTGACATCGCTATTTAGATCCATTGAATCAAAGCTTTTAAAAAAGGATAATATTTAAGAAAATATTAAATTTTGCTTTTTACAAATACATAGAATTTCTTTACAATTGTAGAACACTCGTAATTCGTATTAATTCTGGTCCCGTACACCCAACTCCAAAAATTCCACTCTTATCATTTACAATTGCTCCTGAACTTAAATATGGAACACCGCGATTTACTGTTGAAACATCAACCTCATCAACTTTCAAAATAGAAGATATAAAATCAATTTCATCATCGGTGGAGAGAGGATGTACAACACAACCATTATTGTTAACTAATGAAATTGAGCCAGGAAGATAATTGTTAGCAAATTCATAAACAACAGTCTCAACATTCAAAGTATTTTCGATATTTTCTTTATGATCTTTTAAAAATGAACTAATAATAGCACCTTTATCATTACAGAGAATCAAGTTTCCAAATGCATTATCTATGGATTTTAGAACACTAACTTGAGAAGAGTTGGTTCCCTCTTTTAAATATTCTTTTAATTTTTCTAATTCGTCATCTTTTATAATATAGGGGACTATTATTCCATATTTATTAGAAGCAGTATACACACCTAATAGATCAGAACTATTGATTGTAAGAGGATAAAAAGGTTCAATGAAGGTGTTTCTATACTTCTTAAGTAATGGTTTTAGTAATGTAGGAGGATAAAGGACGTATGAGTTATTAGCAGCGAGATACACTCCAATTAAACTACGTCCAAAAACTTGAGATCTTAAAATTGTCATTCGAAGCTTTGATAAATCGATACCTTTTCTAGTAATTTATAATAAAAAAAGAATACAAACCTTAAAATTAATTATACCATTATGCTAAATATACAACGCAGAGTCCATCTATATTCTTTGTCACCCTGACTTTTAATTTCCTCGGCGGTTTCTGAATTCCACGCTCCCATATTCGTTCATTTACTTCTTGAGAAATTATTAATGATTCGGGTTTAAAATGGCGGGTCATGAACTCTCTTAAATATCGAATTGATTTCTTAGCCCATTTGTTTCTAGGTCCTTTTCTTGCTTTCGCAAGAGGGATAATATAAATTCTCTCATCAATAATTTCTTCTTCAGGGGCTTCTTCTTCAGCTTCTTCAATAACCCCAACTTCCTCTTCAAAAATTTCACTTATTTCTTCTTCTTCAGAAATTTCATCTAAGCTAAATTCTTCAATTTCTTCGATATCTTCTTCAATCTCTTCTTCCGATTCTCCTAATTCTTCTTCTAAATCGTCTAAACTAATTTCTTTTTCTTTTTTAGCCATTTTCGTTCAGATTAATTTTTATTAAATTGATATATTTAGTCTCGCTTTAACCTTGTATTCCTCCATGTTCTTCTGGTATATGGGCTTGTTCTAACCTTTCCTCCAGTTCTCTGAATTACCCAATTAGGTACTGACTTATTTTTTTTCATTCTATTCGCTCTACGCAATTTCGATGGTAAATCTTTATTACGAGCCATTTTAAATTCCTTCTGTTATAATTATTTTTTGATTTTAAATTCTTTCTTCCTTTCGAACGTTGTTAACTGTTCTAGGAGCTTTTTAAATGCTTTATCTGGTAGAGGTGTTGCTCCTCTTAACTTCCCGCTTTGAAATAATTGAATTAATTGTATTTCTATTTGTTCAGCAAATTGTGGTTTGACAATTCGAATATTTTCTAGCCTTTGTCTTCCTTCGACACTTAAGATTTTTCTCATTAATAAGTATTTTTTTTCTTCAAATTCTTGTTGTTGAGCTTCTCCAATTTGTTGTTGTGCTGCTTGTTGTCTTAATTCTTCCAACTTTCTCCTTCTTATATTTTCTAATTCCTCGTCGTTGCTCAATCTAAACCCCTAAAAATTACACCTTTTGGTATTATTAATCTTTACTTCTCATAATCACATATGCCGTTCGTTCCAATAGACTAGTTCCTTCAGAAGAAAGAACTCTTCCTTTTTTTTCTTTCATTTTAATTAAGTTTGCTTTTTCAAGCTGTTGAAGTGCTACTCTTACTATTTTTCCACTACCTCTAGCAGAATGATGTAATCCTTTACCTTTTCTATTTCTTCCTCCATAAAATTTTCGAAGTTTACTAACTCCAATAGGTCCAAATTTCTTCACTTTTCTAAGCAAAGAGGCGCATCGGATATACCAGAAATTTTCTGAATCACTAGGTGCTAATTCTTTAAAAAACGCGGTCTTCCAAAATTCTGAACCCTTAGGTGGTGAAATTTCGGGAAATTCCTTTAACTTTTCTGCAATAGCTTCAACTAGTTTTTCTGGCGTAACGACATATATAGACATGTTAATCTTTAATTCAATATTTCTTTATAATATATAATAGGTTTTTAATGCTAGAATAAATTAAAAATTTTTGTATTTTTTGAGTTTTGGGACGATGGATTACCAAAAAGAATTTAAAAAAGCGCTACTATCACAACCACATTGTACCTTGGGAAAGCGTGGAATAACTAAGGAGTTTATACTCCATGTCACCAAATTATTAAAAAGATATAAGATTATTAAAGTCAAGACATTAAAAACAATAGCATCCAAATCAAATATTAAAGATATTGCTATAGAAATTTCAAAACTAACAAATTCTTATATATTGGACGTTAGAGGAAAAATTTTCATTCTCTCAATAAATCCCATTAAAAAAGGTCAATAAAATTATAACTAAAATAATTTAAATGGTAAAGAAAAATCGAAATTATAGGGTAGTAATAAAAAAAATTGCGAAAAATAGGATAATCTATTTATTTCAAAGAGCTCATGAGATCTTCCCTGATAATAAATCATTAGCAAATAGATATACTTACTTAGCTAGACGCTATGCTCAAAGAGCAAGAATTAAAATCCCTTATGAATGGAAAAAACGTATATGTAAAAATTGTAAAAAATTTTTATATCCCGGGTTAAATTATAGAATTAGAATGCACTCCCATAAGGGAAAGGGCTCTCACGTTTCTTTAACATGTTTTGAATGTAATAATACAACCAGATATTTTATTAAAACTTTAAGTGTTAAAAAAGAAATTTCTGAATTAAATTAATAAAAGGAAGAAAATTATGCCTTTAATTGTAATTTTAGTGGAATGTGGTATGGAATTAATACCCAAAGAAATTAGAAAACATTCTGCTGTCAGAAAAAATTTGTCATCACAAATATACTCCTCACAAATATTAGATAATGCTCTACATCATAGTGCTATGAAAAATTTGAAAAATTCAGAAAAGAGGGGTCGACCTGACATCACTCATCTATGTTTGCTCAATGCTTTAGGATCGACTTTAAACAAAACTGGTAATCTAAGCCTATTTATTCATACTATAAATAATAAAATTTATGAATTTAATCCAGAAATAAGGATAGCGAGAAATTATAATAGATTTAAAGGATTAATGGCAAAAACTTTGATTGATGGTAATATTAATGTAAATGGCAAGCAGTTAATCTCTCAGTTTGCAGGAAAATTACCAGATTTAATTAATAAATTTAAAAACCCAGAAATTATTTTATTTTCAAGTAGAGGAAAATTAGTTAATGACTATAAGAATTTATTTTTAGAAGCTCTATCTAAAAATATAATAGCTATTATTGGTGGTTTTCAAAAAAATACCTTCTCGGAAGAACTTTTAAGATTATCTAATAATTTAATTTCCATTTCAGAATATTCTTTAGATGCATGGATTGTAACTAATAAAATTATCACTTACTATGAGTTAAGTCATAATGTTCAATAAAATCACTAAAGTTATAAGAAATGGTGATTTTTATAATAATAAGCGCCGCTAGTCTAGGGGTTAGGATTCTGGCCTTCCAAGCCAGTGACCCGGGTTCGATTCCCGGGCGGCGCATGTCTTGAACTTAGATTTTTCAAGCATTTATAATTTTCCTAGTAATACACAATTCTATTTTTTCACGATTCGAATTTTTCAATTATCATCAAAAATGGAAATATTCCTAACTCTTAATATTTTGAATTTCTTTGTTTTCTTTATTAAAAATTTATAAATTTCCTAATAAAACTTTTACTTCATAATGCAAAAAAATATATTTACAAAGTTGTTTGATCCATTTGAAAAAACGTCAACTAAATATTTTCTTTCCATTTCCATATTAGATCACTTTTTTATTTAACTGGCGTTTTTTCCTATTTTACACATAAAATTTTATTTGTCTTCTATTTTAATAATCTTAAATTTTTAATTTTATTATTGAGGATAC
>JAHLWJ010000194.1 GCA_019057975.1 Promethearchaeota archaeon
CTTTTTTAAGCCCTAAACTAATTAAAGCTTTTGCACATTGGTCAATTTGTCCAATAAGCTGTTGATATGTTGATTCATTTCCCATAAAATCATAGGCAATAGAATCAGGATATTTATTTGCTGTTTTGACTAAAGCATTGTACATGGTAGTTCTATGATACTCAATACTTTCAGGTACAAGCTTATCATAAAATTTTAACCAAGGTTTTTTTTCATACATTCAATTTACCCTTTATCTTATTGAAATTCAGCTTTTTTATCTGGAAAGCCTTTTCTTATAAAGAAGGATAGCTATACCTAAAGCAGAAATAATTGAAATCAAAATGAAATCGAGTCGATATCCAGGAATGATTGGGAGATAATATCTTGTGATAGTATATCCCTCTGGTAAGATAGTCAGATAATAGGCATCTGGCCCCCCGCCAACTAAAATAATCTCTATATAATAGATTTTTGTTTCTGTAGAAGTATAGTTTATATAGGGGCTGTCATCCAGGCTAAAATCAACAAGCGAAGGATTACTGAATATATCATTATCAATGGATTTATCACCTTTCACGTACGATTGTCCAGGTCGTTTATTAAAGAGGAAAAGAGTGAAATTTCCGCTATCCTCATGATTTAAACTAATTTGAGTATTGTTGCCCACTTGTAAATCAAACAAAAAGAAGATATAATTCCCATTTTTAATATAATCTGTATATGTATAGGCTTTAACATTCGTGATTGGAATTAATAGAAAAAATAGCGAACAAATTAAAATGATCTTTTTATAATTCATTATTAGATAACTTCGAATTCTTTTAAAATAGATATTTTATAACTTATTTTAAAATTTTTCATTTTATCTTTATTTGTAATTTCAGAAATTTTTTTCAGATATCATTACATTTTAAAATTATTGAGTAGAAGAATTAGTTGATTTATTTATGGGCATTTTACTTCTAGAAAGTTTGGAATTTGAGAAATATCATGGATTAGGAAATGATTATGTCTTAATTAATGATTTAGAATGGAATATCCCTGAGGAAAAAAAATCAAAATTGGCAATTAAATTATGTGAATTTCATTTCTCAATTGGAGCAGACGGTTTAATTTTTGTGTGTAAATCTGATAAAGCAGATATTAAAATGCGAATATTTAATAATGATGGAACGGAGGCGGAAATGTGTGGAAATGGGATAAGATGTTTTTCGAAATATGTTTATGAGAACACTATCGTCAGAAAAGAAGAAATTAAAATCGAAACACTGAAGGGGATTATGGTTGCAAGAAATATTATTACTGAAGAAAAAGTTATAAGTGTTCAAATTGATATGGGTGCCCCCATTTTAAATTATGAAGAAATACCAGTTATATCAGAGAGTCTTTCAAACAAATGTATTAACGAACCAATTGCTATTTTAGATAAAATTTTTAATTTTTCGGCAGTATCAATGGGAAATCCACACGCAGTGATATTTATTAAAACACAATTGAATGATGATGAATTAAACATGTATGGCGCTACAATAGAGTCTCATGAGCGATTTCCAAACAAAGTAAATGTAGAATTCGTAAAAGTTATTTCAGATGAAGAAGCTATTGTTAGGGTATTTGAAAGAGGTGTGGGTATTACTAATTCTTGTGGTACCGGTGCTTGTGCTTCTGTAGTTGCTGGTTCAATTTTAGGAATATTCAAAAAAGATACACCGATAACCGTACATAATGACGGAGGGGATCTAAGAATCACATATAGCAAAACAGTTCTTATGGAAGGGCCTGTAAATAAGGTTTTTACGGGTGTTCTTGAAAAAATGGAAATTTAATTAAGGTTTTTGGTTTATTTTCATGAAATATGTTGATTGGTTAAAAGACAAAGGTCTAGAATATAGAGATGGAGTTCTACACTTTGCGGATATGAATACTATAGAAATTGCTGAAAAATTTGGAACTCCAATTTATATAATCAGTGAAGAGATGATAAGGAGTCAATATAGAAAATTAAAAAGAATTTTGGATTCTGAATATAAGAATAATTCTATACACTACGCCATGAAAGCAAATTCTAACTTATCCATTTTAAAAATTCTAGACTCTGAAGGGGCATGTTTTGATTGTACATCCACAGGAGAGATTCATACATGTTTAAAGGCTGGTATTTCTCCAAGTAAAATCATTTATACTGGAAATATGTTTACCAATGATGATTTCAAATTTGCTGTTGAAAAAGATATTCTAGTTAATTTAGATAGCATTAGTCAATTGAAAAGATTAGCAAAAATATATGATGATTTAGGAAAAGAAAAAGAAATAGTTTCTTTTAGAATTAATCCAGAATTCGGAGCGGGTCATCATTCTCATACGATAACAGCTGGAAAGACAATTAAATTTGGGATTTTAGATGATCAAGTCATCGAAGCTTACTCAAAAGCGAAAGAATTTGGTTTTAAAAAGTTTGGTACTCATATCCATATTGGGTCTGGAATAATAAATGCCCACGATTTTGAAAAAGCTACAGATAAATATTTAAATATAATCATAAAGCTAGCTGATACTCTTGACCTGTCATTTGAATTTTTAGATTTTGGAGGGGGTTTAGGTATACCCTATCGACCAGAAGAGGATCCATTAGATTTGGAACTCTATAAAACTATAGTTCTTAAAAAGTTTAAAGAGCTGGTTGAGAAAGGGAATCTTGGAGAACCTAAGTTTATTATAGAACCGGGGCGTTATCTATCAGCAGAAACTTGTATAATTTTAACCCAGATAAATACAATTAAAGATAATGGGTTTAAAATGTTTGCTGGTACAAATGCTGGGTTTAATACTTTATTACGACCTATGTTATACAATAGTTATCATCATATCGTAGTATGTAATGAAACTAATGGAAATAGTTATCTAAAATACGATATTGTAGGTCCAATTTGTGAGTCTGGTGATGTTTTGGGTAAAGATAGGGAATTACCTGAATTAAAAGAAGGAGAATATCTTGCTATTCTTGATGCTGGTGCTTATGGGTTTGCTATGAGTAGTTCATATAATTCTAGACCTAGACCTGCAGAAATTCTAATAAATAAAGGTCAAGTATTCAAAATCCGTGAGGCAGAGACTTTTGAAGATTTAATTAGAAATCAAGATATTCCTGAACATTTAAAATAAGCATTGAAATAGTTTATAAAATTGATAAATATTAAAATTTTAATTAAACATTATTATATTGAGATAAGATTATAAGAAGTGGGATTATTTGGGCTGGATACCCTCTAATAGTCTCGATGAAGTGTTGGCATAATGAAATTTATACTTAGTATTAATACTAAGAAGATTAATGATAATACTGATCTGCACTGATAGCCTTTATAATTTTATCTCACTCTAAAGCCCTAACACTTCGTCGGTTGAATAAATTTTATCTTCTTTAGCATCAGATATAAATTTAATTGCTTTAATTGCCCCGTTAGCAAAGCATTCTCTACTATGAGCTTGATGTTTTAATTCAATCCTTTCTCCTGGTCCAGCATATAATATTGTGTGATCTCCTACAATATCACCCCCACGAATAGCATGTACTCCTATTTCGTTTTTAGCACCTACTTTCCTTTTATTAAGCCCTTTTGAACGTCCAAATTTTATAGTTTCCTCTGGATCGCACTCAAGAGTATCACAGATTGTATTAGCAATCATCAATGCTGTCCCAGAAGGCACATCTACCTTGCGATGATGATGACTTTCAAGTATTTCAATATCCCACTCTGCTAAATAACTTGTCAATATGGATGCCATTTTAAATAGAACATTCACACCAGTTGCCATATTTGGCGAAAATACTGCAGGTGTATGATATTTTTTAATTAGTCTTTCGAATTTATCAAAAAACTCTTGAGATAACGCTGTAGTTCCAATAACACATCTAATTCCATTTTCAGCACAAATCAAGCAATTTTTTTCAGTAGCGGGGGCAATTGTGAAATCTATAGCTATATTAGGTTTTGCTTGAGAAATAACTTCTGTGAGATATTTCACATCACTTATTTTTATGTTATTAGGATCTTTCACACCTGCGATATAAGCTAATTCTTCACCTATATTGGTTACATCACAGGCAGCAACAACATCAATTTCTTTATCCTCTAGTGCTAATTTACTAATTAATTTACCCATTGAGCCCGTTGGCCCAAAAATTAATAATTTAATCATTAAAAAACCCTCCAGATATTTTGTTAAATTAAACCTAAATCTTTAAGAACAGTTTTTATTTTTTTCTTATTTTCTTTTAAGGGAGGAGTTAAAGGCAATCTCATCCTGATATTCATTAATTCCATCATATCTGCTGCGTATTTAACTGGTCCTGGATTTGTTTCAATGAATAATACCTTAAACAAATCATATAACTCAAGTTGCATATCTCTTGCTATTCTCCATTCATCGTTTAACATTCTTTTAGTAAATTCAACCAATTTTGAAGGGATAATATTTGAGGCAACGCTAATAACTCCTTTTCCCCCCAAAGCCATAATGTGATATGTCATGCTATCATCTCCGCTTAAAACAATAAAATCATCAGGTGTAGTTTTAATGATTTTTGTTATTTGGTCGATATTTCCACTGGCACATTTTATTCCTATAATATTATCTTTAGAATGTGCTAATGTTGAAACAGTCTCAGGTTCTAAATTTCTACCCGTCCTACTTGGAACATTATATAAGATTATTGGTAAAGAAACAGAATCAGCAATTAAGGAAAAATGATCTATCAAAGAATGTTGAACGGGTTTATTATAATAAGGCACAACTATTAATAGACCATCTGCTCCAGTCTTCTCAGCGTATTGAGCTAGAGAAATTGCTTCTTTAGTAGAATTACTACCCGCTCCTGCTAGAACAAATGGATCCTTTCCGCTTTTCTTTGCTTCATCAACCGTAATATCCATAGCTTGATGATGTTCTTCATGAGATAAAGTCGCACTTTCACCAGTCGTACCCATAGTTAATAGTTGACAACCGTTTTCAATTTGAAATTTAATAAATTCCCTATATTTCTCCTCATCTATAGAAAAATCTTCGTTAAAAGGGGTAATCATAGCAGTAATTACATTTTTTAATTTGTCTATTTTAGTCATATAAATCTCCTTTATTCGAATTTAATCGTGAATTAAAACATTAATTAGTAAAGTTCCTATATAAGATTTTTTAATAACATTATAGATATTTTTATTACAACTTACGCAATATTCTTTTCATCCATATTTAAAGAAAAAATTCGAGAAACTTTATACAAAAAGTTAAAAGATCTCAAACTGACTATTTTATATTCTTAAGCTCAATATTAGTTTACAATGTCGATAGATCTTTTAGATAAATTTCAAGGAACATTAATTAGTGTTGCCATAGGTGATACTTTAGGACACCCATTTGAAGGGAAGCTTCGAGTCAAAATTTATTCCTATTTTAAGGATTTCAATGAGTTTATTCAAGAATATAGAGATATCTTTAGGACTTATACTGATGATACCCAACTCACAATACATACAGCAAAAGCAATAATTCAAGGAAATGGATTCAACACATATAATTTCATTCAAGAATATGTTAGATGGTTAGATGATCCTCCAATTGGGCCAGGATATGGTTGTATATCCTCAATTAGAAAGTTAAAATATGGCGTGCCATGGAAAGAAGCAGCCTCAAATTCGGGCGGGAATGGGACTGTAATGAGAATAGCTCCGATAGGTTTATTTTATAGTCAAGACTTAAAGGGATTAAAAACAACTGCAATTAAATCGAGTATAATTACTCATTCACATCCTGCGGCTTCAGCTGGTGCTGTTGTAATTGCTAGAGCGATTGCGTATTTAATTGATAAAAGTCCAGAAACTGGTTTTTCTAAAGATAAGCTTTTTGAAGTTATGACTTCTTCAATTTCTGGTTCTCAAGAAGATATTTGGGAAGAATTTATTAAAATTTTATATAAATTAAAAGATAATTTAGATATACCAATTGAAGCTGGTTTGATTAAATTCTCTCAAGCGGGTGTGAAATCTCCATATTTTATTGAAGAATATTTAGGTCAAGCTTTTGTGCATCCATATGCAATAAGCACCGTAATATGTTCGCTCTTTATCTTTTTAAATAGATTATCTTCATTTGAAGATTGTATTTTTGAGCTTGCGACTGCTGGTGGAGATAGTGATACAGTTGGGGCAATAGGAGGGAGTTTAGCAGGTGCTTATTTTGGTATGAAAAATATTCCAAATGATCTGATAAAGTTGGTTAAGAATCATAAGAAAATCCTAAGATTAAGTGAAGAACTTTACCGTAAATTTGAAAAACGACCTTAAAATGAAAAAGGCAATTTATTGTATATTAGTTTTCAATTGTTTTAAACAATTTGCACAAAATTTTGCTGGCTTCTTGTCTGTATCTGTCAAGCTATATGAAAATCGCATTACACAAACATTAAGACAATGTTTTAAGCCAAATGTGTGCCCTAGTTCGTGAATAACTTCTTTCAATATTCTTTCTTCAATTTCTTCCTCAGTTTCTCGTTTCCTATACATCATTCCGTGATCTTTGTAAAAATTTTCTGTAAGGCGTGCTGATGAAATTAAGGCAGCATAAGATCCTCTTTTAGCTATTCCAAAAACAAAGTTATAATTCTTAGAATAAATATCTTTTTCTAAAATTCCTAAGATTCTAAAGAATTTATTATGTTTGGCTTTTCTGATTAACCTTTTTAATATTTTAGGAGCTTTATATTGTTCTCTCTTTAAATTATAATCAGAATATCTTAGTTTTATTCCTTCTTGAAGGATCTCAACATATAAATTAAATTCGTTAAACTCAACCTCTAAATTCTTCTTTAGACTACTTAATATTGATTGGTTTGACTCACCAACCTTTAATAAATAGATAATTCTTTTCATTTTGAATTTAAATGTAAATTCATAGATACTAACTATTAAATGAATTAGTAACTTCTAAATTATTCTAACTTAACTGAAGATAAAAAAAAGAAAATATTTAAACAATTTGGAAAAATTGAAAGATGTGGAATGGGATTATATACCTCAAAAAAAATCGTAAAAATGCACGGAGGAGAAATTTGGGCTGAATCTGAAGGAAGAAATAAGGGCTCAAAATTTTGCTTTTCGCTTCCGATTTCTAAAGAATAATCTAATATTTTTAAAGGAAAAGTAAAAACCCTAATTATTAACGGCAAAACTTTTTTAGAATATTAATTTTTCTTATCTATACCAATATTTAAATAAGATTACCTATTTAATTTTCAAATTATCTCTCTAATAAGAGAGTAATCGAATTAGAACGTTAATAAGAAAAGCCAGTTTCTCAACGGGAGAGTGGTCTAGCTTGGTATGATACTGTAGGGTTTTCTCTACGGCATGAATCTTGGTTTGGGACCAAGGGGCCGAGGGTTCAAATCCCTCCTCTCCCATTTTTAAATAACAAACTAGTTCAATTAGAGTTAACAAACAAAATGATAGAAATAATTCTAAGTATTAACTAATTCCTCTAATTCTGAGGAATCCTCCGAGTTAAAATAAATATCAGGTATTAAATCTTGTATTGTAGAAAATAATGACAGTATTATCCCCGGATTTTCTGAAGATACTATATAATATTTCATAATTCTACTTATTTTTGAAATTTTAATTTTATCTTTGAAGAATCTAAATAATTGTTGGACATTATCATCAAAATCCTTATTTTTTTGAATCCAAGCAACCAACCTTTTCCTTTTATTCTTTTTAACCTTTAATTTCAATTTCATTTTGGTTCCATCAATTTTAACTTTGATATAAATTTATTAGATTTAATTTAATTATAATCAAATCTATTTAAACAAGGAGATTTTTAGGTTAAAAATAGATAGGATAAGAAAATACCTAAAAAAATGCTTTTAATAACTATTTTGACCATTTATAATCAGAAATTTTATTTGTTCTGATTTAAAATTTTGTTTAATTCTTTTCTGATTTTTTCAGTTTTTTTATCTTTAATCCAGTACCGGATTTTTGAAGATTTAAGGAGTGTTTGTACTTTTTCATTAAGTTCAATTAATTTTTTTCGGTCTTCTTTAGATAATTGAGGAACTTCTTCTGTAATCTTTTCCTTTATTCTTTTAACTTCCTCTTCAATAATCGGAATTGAAATTTGCTCTTTTCCAG
>JAHLWJ010000017.1 GCA_019057975.1 Promethearchaeota archaeon
TGATGGGGGAGGATTGAGGTGAGGGTGAACCAATAACAACACAATAAGGAGATAGGTTTGGCCAGAAATATAGCCGTTGTTGGTGCTGGGTACTGGGGAAAAATCCCTAAGGATAAAATGGGAAGTAAAAAGAGAAAAGCCGGTTTCTTTCAAAAGCTATGTCTTATTAACTATGAGCTAATGAATAAATTAGGCGGTACAGTAATTTTTGCCGTGGAATTGAAAGAATAATTGGAGAGAAATTTCCATAAATGGCTTATAGTCTTAAAAAATAATGTAAAGCGAGAATAAAAGAATGAAAAAAGCACTCATTACCGGTATCACTGGACAGGATGGTTCGTATCTTGCAGAATTTCTTCTTTCTAAAGGTTATGAAGTTCATGGAATAATTCGCCGGGCAAGTACTTTTAATACCTCTCGTATTGATCATGTTTATGTGGACCCTCACAAACCTGAAGCACGACTTTTTCTTCACTATGGTGATCTTTCCGACTCTGAGCAAATTTCCAATGTTATCTATAATATGAAACCGGAGGAAGTTTATCACTTGGGAGCACAAAGCCATGTGAGGGTGAGCTTTGATATCCCAGAATACAGTGGAAACGTCACCGGTTTAGGCACTACACGAATATTGGAGGTAATAAGAAGAAGTGGAAATAAAACAAAATTCTATCAAGCCTCAAGTAGTGAGATGTTTGGTGCATCCAAGGCGCCCCAAAACGAAGATACACCTTTTAAGCCTCGCAGTCCTTATGCCTGTGCTAAAGTCTATGCCTATTGGATGGTGGTAAATTATCGCCAGGGTTATAATCTTTTTGCTTGCAACGGTATTCTCTTTAACCATGAAAGTCCTCGTCGAGGAGAAACGTTTGTTTCTCACAAGATTACTCGGGCTATCGCGGCAATTCTTGCTAAAAAACAAGACTATCTTTATTTAGGTAATTTGGAAGCAAAAAGAGATTGGGGATATGCTCCTGAATATGTAGAAACGATGTGGAAGGTGTTGCAGCATGATACTTCCCTGGACATTGTTTTAGGTACGGGAGAAAACCATTCAGTTAAAGAGTTTGTTCAGGAAGCCTTTTCTTACGTTAGTTTTGACTGGGAAAAATATGTAAAGATTGATCCGCGATATCTTAGGCCTACAGATGTGAGAGAATTGATTGCTGATTCAACAAAGGCAAAGAAAAATTTCGCTTGGCAGCCAAAGATAAAATTTAAAGAATTGGTAAGAATAATGATAGACGCAGATATGCGAAAGGTAGGGTTAGAACCAATAGGAGAAGGTGATAAAATCCTAAAAGAGAAATTCCCTAATAGATGGTGGGGGATAGATTGATCGATTTTTGGAAAAGTAAAAAGGTCTTAGTGACTGGTGGAGCTGGTTTCTTAGGTTCTCATCTTATAAAAAAACTGAAAGAGCGCGGTTGTGAAAACATTTTTATTCCTTTAATAGAAGAATATAATTTGGTAGACATCGAAGCAATAAAAAGACTTTATCAAGATGCAAAACCAGACATTGTAATTCATTTAGCGGCGGTTGTTGGCGGAATTGGTGCTAATCGGGCCAATCCGGGTAAGTTCTTTTATGATAACATAATGATGGGTGTCCAGATGATGGAGCAAGGAAGACAATTCGAAATAGAGAAATTCGTTGCTCTTGGCACTATTTGTTGCTATCCCAAGTTTACTCCTGTCCCCTTTAAAGAAGAAGATTTATGGAATGGTTACCCTGAAGAGACAAATGCACCTTATGGCTTAGCAAAGAAGATGCTTTTAGTTCAATCACAAGCATATAGACAGCAGTATGGGTTTAATTCTATATTTCTGATGCCGGTGAATTTATACGGACCAGGAGATAATTTTGACCCTAAATCATCTCACGTAATTCCTGCATTGATCAAGAAATGTTTTGATGCACAAAAATCTTCTACCGATTTACCATTTACCGTTTACCATTCACCAATTATTGTGTGGGGAACAGGCAAGCCAACCAGAGAATTTCTATACGCTGAGGATGCTGCCGAGGGAATATTATTAGCAGCCGAGAAATATAATAAAAGCGAACCAGTAAATCTTGGAGCAGGTTTTGAAATTTCAATTAAAGATTTGGTTGGACTAATCGCTAAACTAACTAGCTTTAGAGGGAAAATCATTTGGGATACTTCTAAACCAGATGGTCAACCTCGAAGATCCTTAGATACTTCGAAGGCAGAAAAAAAGTTTGGATTTAAGGCGAAAATGGATTTTGAAGAAGGGCTAAAGAGGACGATTGAGCGGTATAGAAAAACATTTGATTGTTGGAAATAGTCAAAAAATAAAAAGCAAAGTAGGCCTGCTATTTATTGCGGAGGAGAAGGATCGCAATGGATAATAAAACATACGAAGAGATTAAATATAATGGAAAGTTAATCGCCATAATATTGCGCTCAAATTATACTTCAGATAATGTTGTATTTTTCAGTCCCTCTGATTTTTCCCAGCAACTTGGTTATCTTCCTCATAAGAAGGGAAGTATAATAAAGTCGCACATTCATAAACAAATTGATAGAAAGATAACCCTCACTCAGGAGGTGCTGTTTATAAAAAAAGGGAGAATATTAATTAATCTATATACAGAGGATAAAAAACACATAACATCCAGAGAATTATCTAGCGGTGATGTGATTTTTCTCTGTAGTGGTGGCCATGGTTTTAAGACGCTTGAAGATATAGAAATGATAGAGGTTAAGCAAGGTCCCTATTCAGATAAAGGAAATGATAAAGAAATATTTGAAGGTATAGAATAATGATACCAGTAAACGAACCTTTAATAGGGGAAAAAGAGTCTATATATGTTAACGAATGCTTAAAAACAGGCTGGATATCATCGGGAGGTAAGTTTATTACAGAGTTTGAGGAAAAATTTGCTGCTTATATTAACAAAAAATATGGAATAGCAGTCAATAATGGGACAAATGCTTTAATATTAGCTCTCAGAGCTTTAGATTTGCCAGCGGAAAGCGAAGTGATAATACCCACATTTACCATAATTTCTTGTGCTTTGGCTTGTATATATAACAATCTTAAACCTGTCTTAGTTGATTGTGAACCAGATACCTGGAATATGAATGTAAGTCAGATAGAGGAGAAAATCACTGACAAAACTAAAGCGATTATGGTAGTTCATATCTATGGACATCCTGTAGATATGGACTTAGTGGCAGAAATAACCAAAAAGTATAATCTACATATGATTGAAGATGCTGCCGAAGCCATAGGAGCAGAATATAAGGGTCAAAAATGTGGAAGTTTTGGAGATGTAAGTTGTTTTAGTTTTTATGCCAACAAGACAATAACTACCGGCGAAGGGGGAATGGTATTAACAGACGATGACAAGTTAGCTGAAAAGTTGAGGCGACTAAGGAACTTAGGTTTTATCCCTCAGCGCAGATTCTATCATGAGGAGCTTGGCTACAACTTCAGGATGACCAATATTCAAGCAGCAATAGGCCTTGCCCAATTGGAAAGAATAGAGGAACATATTAATATAAAGAGAAAAATTGGAAAACTTTATACCGAGCTTCTTAAAAATATTCCTTATCTTCAACTACCTGTAGAAAAAGAATGGGCAAAGAATATTTATTGGATGTATGGGGTGGTGTTAGATAAAAAAACTAGGATGAATGCAGAGGAATTTGGAAAGAAATTATTAAAAAACGGAGTTCAAACACGGCCGTTTTTCTTGGGTATGCATGAACAGTCAGCATTCCATAAAATGGGATTATTTAAAGATGAACACTACCCTGTTGCCGAAAGGATAGCAAAACAGGGATTATACTTGCCAACAGGATTGACTTTAAGAGAAGAGCAAATTGAAGAAGTATGCCAAAAAGTTCACGCAGTCTTCAACGAACATCATTAGATATTCACGCAGTGATTAATATGGAACTCTTAGTAACCGGGGGAACAGGTTTAGTGGGCAATGCTTTACAGAAAGTATGCCCTGACGCAATTTATGTAAGTTCAAAAGACTATGATTTAACAAAGGAAGTTGAAGTTAAAGCAATGTTCGAAAAATACAGACCTGCAAACGTTATTCATCTGGCGGCAAGAGTTGGGGGTATTATAGAGAATATGAGTTATCCGGCTGAATTTATTTATCAAAATGTTTTAATGAATACTTATGTTGTTCATTATGCTAATAAATATAAAGTTAGGAAATTGATAGGTTTAATAAGCAATTGTGCCTATCCAGATAAAGTTGAAAAATATCCTATGATAGAAAGTCAATTACACAATGGCCCGCCAGCTATTACAAACTTTTCTTATGCCTATTCCAAACGTACATTAGAAGTACAGACCAAAGCTTATAGAAGCCAATACGGGTGTAATTATTTCAGTGTCATCCCATGCAATTTATACGGCCCACATGATAAATTCGATGAGGATAAAAGTCATTTTTTAGCAGCTTTGATTCGTAAAATTTACGATGCTAAAAAAAATAAGAGAAAAGTCGTAAAACTTTTAGGTACAGGCAAACCACTGAGGCAATATCTATATTCTGAAGATTTGGCTAAGATACTTTTGCTATTATTAGAGAAGTATGATAGTGAGGAACCTATTAATATAGCACCTAAGGAAAACCTCTCGATAGCGCAGATAGCTAAAATTGCTTTAGAAGCAACCAAATCATTGAATCTTGAGTTGGTATTCAATGAATCATCCCCGGATGGCCAATATAGAAAGGATCTGTGTAATGATAAATTGTTTAATATAATGGGTAGTTTTAGTTTTACATCTTTGTCAGATGGAATAAAAAGGACGTATGAATGGTTCCAAGAAAAACAGGAAAAATATGAATAGAGAATATCTAATAGAATTTGAAGAAGAAATAAAAGAGTTGTTTCTTAATGGAAAAATAAGGGCTCCAGTTCATCTAGCAGTTGGCAGTGAGGAGTCTTTAACAGATATATTCAAAAAGATAAAAAAGGATGATTGGGTATTTTCAACACACAGAAGTCATTATCATGCATTACTTAAAGGTATAGGTAGGGAATGGTTAAAGAAAGAAATACTGGAAAAGAGAAGTATCCACATATATAACAAGGAACATAAATTCTTCACATCAGCTATAATGGGCGGTATTTTACCAATTGCAGTTGGTGTAGCTATGGCTTTAAAGAGAAAGAAAGCAAAAAATAAGGTATGGGCCTTTGTTGGTGATATGACTGCTGAGATGGGAATATTCCATGAATGCACGAAATACGCAGCAAGACATAACTTACCAATTGTTTTCGTAGTGGAGGATAATGGACTAAGTGTTAACACACCAACGCAAGAGGTGTGGGGCAAGAATGAATTCAAACCAAAAATTATAAGGTACAGATATAAGAGAAAATATCCACACCAGGGGTGTGGGGTATGGGTGACATTTTAAATGACGTATAAACAAGAGCTAACTAAGGCCATGCAATTACTTGCCGAGAATGAGAGAGTTATATTTCTTGGACAAAATGTAGTTTATCCAGGTAGTATTATGTCTTCATCACTTCAGGAAGTACCAAATTCAAAAAAGATAGAGCTTCCATTAGTTGAGGATGCGCAAATGGGAATGTCGTTAGGGCTATCCTTGGAAGGATATATACCAGTTTCCATTTATCCAAGGATAGATTTTTTGATAATAGCCACAAATCAGTTGGTGAACCATTTGGACAAGATAGAAGAAATGTCTTGCGGTCAATTCAGACCCAAAGTAATTATAAGAACTGCAATTGGCAGCACCAAACCACTTTATCCTGGATTACAGCATTGCTCGGATTATACAGAGGAGCTTAAGTATATGTTAAAGAATGTGAAAGTTATAAAATTGACTCGCAGTAAAGATATAGTTCCAGCATACAAGTATGCTTTGAATAGAAAGGATGGAAAATCTACTTTGTTAATAGAAATAGCAGATTTATATTCTAATCCGTAAAAGGGAAGATAAGATGAGAACATTGATTACTGGAGGAGCCGGATATATTGGGTCTATATTAGTTCCCGAATTTCCTAGAAAGAGGTATGAAGTAATAGTTTCGGATATCGCCTCGATTCGGAGCTTACCCGGAACACAGATAATTTGTCCTGGAATGCCCAAAAAATTTGACATATTATTCAAACAAACTTATCAAAATGCTCGTTTCACCTATTTCCGTCTGTCAGAAAATCATCATTTCCAAAAGCTGCCTGAGCATTTAATCCAGTTTTGGAAAGGTATTCATATTAATTCAGGAGATGCTATTACCGTTGTTGTAACAGGCCCACAACTCAAAAATGTGGTGCATGCTGGCAAAATTCTGAGAAAAAAAGATATCCACTTAGATATTTTGTACATTCATACCCTCAAACCTATCGATACCCAATTACTAAAAGAGAGCGCTATCCGGACCAAAAAGGTTTTGACGATTGAAGAATATAGTGTAATTGGGGGACTGGCAGATTAAGTTGCCAAAACCTTAGAAAGTTTTCCTGAGGTTCAGCTATTTCGTAAAGGCATCATGGATTCATGACTACATACTGCTCGTATGAGCAGTCATGTGAAGAAGTTGGCCTAACATTGGATTCGATTATTGAAATGAAATTACAAGGATACTAAAAGATGAATAGAGTAATCCGGAATGATGTCATAAATATTTTGGAAAGAGTCAATTTAGAAAAATTGCGCAGAAAGAAAATCTTGATTACCGGCTCTAATGGTTTGATTGGCACGTATTTAATCAGCACTCTCTACACGGCCAACCAGGAGTTGGACTTAGATACTCAAGTGATCGGACTTAGCAAGCATAGGACAAATAGCACTCTAGAAGAATTTCAGAATGACTCCCGCTTTTCCTTCTATTCAATCAACCTAGTGAACTCCGAATTGAACTATAATGTGGATTATATTATTCATGGTGCGACATATGCGCAGCCAAGAAAGTTTTTGAAAAACAGACTGGAGACGATTAAGCTCAACACAGAAGTAACAGAGAAACTTTTAAAACTTTGCATGAAGCAAAATGCTAGTTTTCTTTTTTTGAGTTCCTCTGAAATTTATGGGGAGCCTCCCAAGGAATTTCTTCCCACTCCAGAAACTTTTGCAGGAAATTGTTCTACGACTTCTGCTCGGGCTGTCTATGCTGAGTCAAAACGGCTTGGAGAAACTATCTGTAGCATATTTCGAGAAGAGTATCAGCTTGATGTTCGAATTGCACGCATTTCATCCGTTTATGGGCCTGGGATATCTATTTATGACCAGCGCGTTTTGGGACATTTTTTGAGAAAGGCGTTGACTAAAAAGCACATAGATCTTCTAGATAAAGGCGAGCAAATTCGCACTTGGTGTTATGTAGCAGATTGTATAGTGATGCTATTGAATATTCTTTTACATGGACAGTCCTTTATTTATAATGTAGGCGGAAGAAACACTATTTCGATTAAACAATTGGCAGAAATAATTTGTGAGCTCACGCAGTCAACATATTCATTTCCACATCAGGCAAAGCAAGTGGGTTTTCTTAAACAAGCATCAAATCGAGTAGAAGTTGATATTCAAAAAATTTCAAATGAGTTCAACTTGGGTCAGTTCACTAACTTGCGTAAAGGTTTGCAGAATACAATTCAATGGAATCAAGATGTTATTCTTCCTAAACCAAGCAAGGAGTGACCATATGGAAAAGAATGGCAAAATTTGATGTTTTGAGGAAAATTAAAATGAAAATATGCATTACTGGCGGGGCTGGATATCTTGGCTCGGAATTGATAGATTTTTTTGTAGGTGAGCATGAGATTTGTGTAATAGACAGATTGGATTTTGGTGGGGATAGCCTATTAAGATTTGCTAAAAGTAAAAATTTTGATGTTATTGTCCGTGATATCAGAGATGAGGCTTTTATCAAAAATGAGGTTAAAAAGTATGATTGTATAATCCAACTTGCAGGATTAGTAGGCGCACCTGTTTGCGAAAAGAGAAGAAAGGAAGCTTGGGAAATTAACTTGGAGGCACATAAAAAAATTTCAACAGGGCTTTCTAAAGAACAATTAGAAATATACATTTCTACTCAATCAGTGTATGGTAAAGGCTCTGAAGAAGTCCATACAGAAAAGAGTCCAACAAATCCAATATCTGCATATGCTAAAAGTAAACTAATGGCTGAATCCATATCCCTAGAACGAGAAAATAGTGTGGTATTACGTTTTGGTACCTTATTTGGTACCTCAGCCAGAATGAGGGTTGACTTGTTAGTTAATTTTTTGGCCTGGAATGCTTACAGTAAGGGCGTTAATGTCCTTTATCAAAGTAACTTCAAAAGAAATATACTTCACATATTAGATGCATGTAGGTCAATTAAACATTGTCTTGACAATTGGAATCTTGTAAAGGGAGAAATATTTAATGTTGGCCTCGATAATGGAGGATATTCCAAAATGGAGATAGCTCAAGAAATAAAGGAGCTAATTGATCACAAAATAATTAATAGGAAAATTGGTAAAGATATTGATCAACGGAATTATTTAGTTTCTACAGAAAAATTTAAGAAAATAGGATTTGGATGTCGATATTCACTTGCGGATGGAATTCTACAATTGAAAACCGCTTTTAAACTAATAGATAAACCGTGGTATTCTAATTACTGAAAGTAAGATTTCAATTGAACAACTCTTTTACATCTTATAGAGAGCGTAAATTTAAGGTTTTTAAGGGGGGCATATGATTTGGAAATTACAGGAGAACGTTTTAAGTAAGGATGATATTGAGATATTAGTGAATTTCATTAAAAAGACAAAAAGATTCACGCAATTTGATAAGGTTAGAGAATTTGAGTCGATGTTTTCCCGTTGGCTTGGTACAAAATATAGTGTTTTTGTGAACTCAGGTAGTTCCGCAAATTTACTATTAATAAATGCGCTTAAAGAATTATATCATTGGGAATTGAATGATGAAATTATAGTTCCAACTGTTACTTGGTCTACAAATATTTCGCCTGTTATCCAAAACGGATTAAAGCCCGTCTTTCTGGATATAAATTTAAAAGATTTATCTTTTGATTATAATAAAATAAATGCAGTAATAACCCCAAGAACAAAAGCAATATTTGTTACCCATCTATTAGGTTTTCCAGCTAACATTAATAGAATAAAGGAAATTATGGGCACGAGAAACATTATGATTTTAGAAGACTGTTGCGAATCTCATGGCGCTACGATAGATGGTATTAAAGTTGGAAATTTTGGTACTGGAAGCACATTTAGTTTTTATTGGGGACATCACATCACAAGTGTTGAAGGTGGGATGATTTGTACTAATGAGGAAGAACTTTATAAATTATTGGTTTTGAAGAGATCCCATGGATTAGCAAGGGAATTGCCTAAGAAATACCATAAAATATATAAAAATAACTACGCTGAAATTGATTTTGATTTTTTATTTCTAACAGATGGATTTAATGTCCGTAATACTGAATTCAATGCTGTATTAGGGTCCCACCAGCTTAAAAAATTGGACCAATTCATTAAAATTAGAAACAATAATTACACAAAATTTATAAAGATTTGTGAGAATTATGAAAATGAATTGATACTATTTAAATTAGAAGGTGTTTCATCATTTTCGTTGCCTTTCTTGTTTAAACGTAAAGGAAAAATGAAAAAATTCCGTAACTTTATGAAACAAGAGAGCATTGAAAGTAGGCCAATAGTAAGTGGCAATTTACTATACCAGCCATTTTTAAAGCATTACTATAATTCTTATGATTTCCCTAATGCTGATTTTCTACATGCGAATGGAATGTATGTGGGAAATAATCAGTTCGTGAATGATGAAAGATTGGCTTATTTACATAATCTTCTTGATGTCTTTTTGGGTTGAGTAAAGTGATAAATAAGAAAATATTAATCTTATCCTTAAGTGATGAAAATAAACGGAATGGTTGTTACCAATAATGATGAAATCGCTGATATGATTAGAGCGGTAAAATCACATAGGTATAATCCCCACTCAGCATAAAGCATTCAATTTTTTAGGCTATAAATATGGTCAATTTCCAGCAGCCGAATATGTAGGAGAAAATGGATTACACTTTGGTATTCATCAATATTTGAACGATGATGATTTAGTCTATACCAGTGATACCTTGGAAGGTTATTTCAAATAAAGATGGTTGTTCAGCCAATAGAAAGGAGAGACATTTGATTATAAAGCCTAAGAAAGGCTGGCAATTAATAGATTTCAAAGAACTAAGAGATTATAGAGACCTGTTCTATTTTCTCGTTGTCCGTGATATAAAAGTGCGTTACAAGCAAACAGTTCTTGGAGGACTGTGGGCAATTATTCAACCATTTTTCATGATGGTTATTTTTACCCTTTTCTTTGGAAGGTTAGCCAAAGTGCCTTCTGATGGTGTTCCTTACCCCATTTTTAACTTTTCCGCGATGGTAGCCTGGACATATTTTGCTAATGCTATAAGAGGCTCTGGTAATAGTCTTATTGAGAATACCAATTTAATATCCAAGGTATATTTTCCTCGTTTGATAGCTCCTCTAACGCCTATTCTTGCAGGTTTATTAGACTTTTCCATTGCCTTTGTAGTTTTAATTGGTATGATGCTTTATTTTCATATATATCCCACTATTATGACACTCTTTTTGCCGTTATTAGTTATTCTGATGATGTTAACCGCAAGTGGGGTAGGTATGTTTCTTGCCGCTTTGAACGCAAAATACAGGGATATTAGATACACGATTCCGTTTTTAGTGCAGTTCTGGATGTTTGCTTCACCCATCGTTTATCCAGCATCTATGGTACCTGAAAAATATCATCTCATTTATGCATTAAATCCTATGGTTGGAGTCGTTGAGGGATTTCGCTCTGTTTTATTGGGAACTGTTTCCTTCCCTATACAGATACTTCTGGTTTCTACTTTAGTAAGCATGATTCTATTTATAATTGGAGGATTCTATTTTAAACAGATGGAACGCTATTTTGCAGATATTATTTGAGGTATGATTATGTCCCGTCCAATAATCAAAGTCAACAACCTATCCAAACGCTACCGTATTGGAGCAAAAGAGCAGGGCTACAAAACCTTTCGTGAAGCTATAATAGAAGGGATTACGGCACCTATCAGAAACCTCAAGCGCTTGAGGAAACTGACGAAGTTCGAGGATAACAATACCATGCGCCATGCGCTGGGCGCTGAGCGTAATCCCTCTAGCGCTATGCTTCATGCTCGTAGCTCTATGCAGCCATCGCAAGATGACGTCATCTGGGCGCTGAAGGAGGTCTCTTTTGAAGTAAATAAAGGGGAAGTGCTGGGTATCATCGGGAGAAACGGAGCCGGAAAAACCACAATTTTGAAAGTTTTATCACGCATTACGGAACCTACCAGTGGATTTGCTGAAATTAACGGCAGACTGTCAAGCTTATTGGAGGTTGGGACTGGGTTCCATCCCGAGCTTACCGGCAGAGAGAATATTTTCCTTAATGGCGCAATTTTAGGTATGCGGAAGCGAGAAATTGAGCGCAAGTTTGATGAGATTGTTAGCTTTGCCGAAATTGAAAAGTTCATAGATACGCCAGTAAAAAGATATTCTAGCGGGATGTATGTGAGGCTTGCCTTCGCTGTGGCCGCTCATCTTGAACCAGAGATTTTGTTGGTGGACGAGGTGCTGGCGGTCGGGGATATAGCCTTTCAGAAGAAGTGCCTCGGGAAGATGGGAGAAGTTGCCAAAGGGGGGCGAACTGTGCTATTCGTGAGTCACAATATGGGGGCAATTCGGCAACTTACTTCTCGGTGCATCCTTTTAGATAAGGGAAAGATAATTTTCAACGGGGAAACAAATGAATGTGTCTCACAATATTTGCACATCACATTTTCTGAAACTACAGCTCAAAGGATGTTTCCAGACCACATTCCTGGAGAGGAATCCCCAGTTGTTATTAAAGGCATTGTATTATTGGATGAAAATGATAAATCTAACGATACTTTCAATTTAGGTGAATCTTTGACTATTGAACTTCTACTCGAAGCAAAAGCTAAAGATATAAAATTTCAAGCAATGGTGCAAATTCAGAATGAGTTTGGAGTTAATATATATCATTGCGTGTCGGTAGATGCAGGGAAACCATTTTACAGTGGGTTGCATTCAAAATTAAAAGTCACTTTTCCTAAGTTAATGTTATATCCCGGAAAATATGGTGTACATGTTGGTGTGTATCATCCTGGTTTGAGTACAATCAGGATGGATTATATCGAATCTGCAATTTCTTTTACAGTAGATCAATCAGCGGGTTTGGATGAAGTACGACCATTAGGTAATGGAGCTGCGGTTGTACATGAGATACCTAAATGGGAAATAGAATATGACAATTAGCAAAAGTAAAATTGGGCAACCTTTTTAGGAGATATAGAACTGAGATGCTCAGCAAAGTCAAAGCTAAATTAAAGAATTACATAGACCGGACAATTGATAATAAAATTGAGCAAATCCTGCCAATTTTAACTCAGTTAATAAAGTTCCAGAACAGTCTGGAAGAAGACTGTCAACTCTATTATGACCGAACAAGAAATCCTGCTGAGTTAAAAGAGCGATTTATGAAAGCCGGCATCCCGGTGGAAGAGGTAGAGATTGATATAGAGGGCTTTGAGAATTGGCTTACAAAGTTCCCTGAAGTAAAAAAATACTATTTTAATATGGAAGACGTTGTTATAGAAAAATGCTTAGAACATTACTTAACCTACAAGCATTTGAATGTTACAGGAGATGATGTATTTATTGATGTAGCAGCCGCCGGGAGTCCGTGGGCTAAGATTTTGAATAATGCGGGAGTGAAATCATATAGACTGGACCTTGCTTATCCCAGAGGTATTCACGGACTTAACATAGGCGCCGATGCTGCCGACACAAAACTTCCAGATAATTTTGCTAGCGTTTTAGCTCTGCACTGCGCCTTTGAATGTTTTATGGGTGATGCTGACTTTCTCTTCATCAGAGAAGCAAGTAGAATATTAAGGAACAACGGTCGCCTTGGGATTATACCACTCTACTGCGATGATATTTACTTAGTTCTAACGAGTCCGTACTGCAATCAACAGTTTGTCACGATCGACTCGGGTGCTAAGAGAGTTTGGCGAGATGACAAATATAAAGCGCCCTTTAGTCGGCATTACTCACCAGAAGTCTTTGCTAAAAGAATTTACTCTGAACTCAGAAACATAAAAGGTAAGCTATTGTTCTTTAAAAATACTAATCAACTAATGGAAATATATCAGGGACAAAGAATCTATTGCTATTTTATGCTCCACTGTCAAAAGTAATTTTTCAAATCCGGAAGAACTGTAAAATGTTTCTCAGTCAACTCTCCAGAGTAAAGAGATGAACAGATGATAAACGAGACCATTCTCTGTCTTATAGTCACTGATTGCAGTGACTATAGGCTGGGGAAATACCCCGAATTGGGGAACCGTGTACACCAAGATTTGGATAAGAGTCACTACGAACCATTAAAACAGATATTCACCAAGGTGATTCGTTATGATTTCTTGAAACGATACGTTGAAGTCGGCGTGAGAAGGGTCAACCAGGAGATTATTGATATAGTAAAAGCGGAACGTCCTAAATATGTTTTGTGGCCATCAATGAGCTATGAAATTCAGGAAGGAACCTTTCAGGAAATCCGCAAGGAAGGCGCCATTATGATCGGCTGGTTTTACGATGATGAATGCCGATTCGAATCCTATTCAAAATGGTGGGTTCCTTATCTGGATTATTGTTTAACGTGCGATAGGCAATCAGTAAAAAAATACGAAGAATTAGGTGCTCGTGCTTTTTTTTCGTTAGTGGTCTCTAACCCTGATTATTTTAGAAGATTAGATTTACCTAAAATTTATGATGTTTCTTTCGTGGGTACTAATATCGCTAATCGCCAAGAACTTATAGATACGTTAAAAAATAAGGGAGTGCTGGTTAAGACTTTTGGTAGAGGTTGGTCGTCAGGCTATGTTAGTTTCGATGAAATGGTGAAGATTTATAATCAAAGTAAAATTAATCTTTCTTTTATGCAGTCCTATAGAAAGGGTAATTACCCTCAGATGAAATGCAAAATTTTTGATATATGCATGTGCGGAGGGTTTTTGTTATGTGAGTATATTCCAGGAATTGAAGAGCATTATGAGATAGACAACGAAATTGTATGCTTTAATGGTCTTAAAGATGCAGAATATAAGATAAAATATTACCTAAAACATAAGGACGAAAGAGAGGCAATAGCCGAAGCAGGATGGAAAAGGGCTACTTCAGAGTACACAAGCCTTATTAGACTATCAAGTATATTCCAAGAAATTGAAGATGATGTTAAAATACAAGGCAATAAGAACATTATCAATCTAAAATTATTTGAAATGCCAAGACATATTCGCAAATTGCCTTCTAACTACCACTGCAATTGGGGAAAAGCGCTATTGCAGGAAAATTATAAGAAACTATGGAACGATGAGCTGACATTATCAATATCTTACAATCCATTCAATATCGAGGCGTGGTGTTTGTATATGATTGGTCATTTCCCATCTTCGGTACACCAGGGATTGATGAGGCTATGTATCTCTATAAGAACAATTAAGAGGTCACTGCTGTCCAGAATACGTATCATATTAAGAGGAATTTAGTAAAATTGAATTTGCTGGTGAAAACATGAAATTATTAAATTTTTTAATGTACCCAATTCATTTGTTGAATAAACAGATAATGGAAAATGAGCTTCATAGGCAAATAAAAAAAGAGAATCATTTAGATATAACTCTTTTAAAAGATAATCCATTTATTAAAAGTATGAATAAGAATAATGTTTATGAATATAGTTACTCCAAAACATCAGATATTCCATCTTTATATTCTTCTTTGTATGCATTAATGTATTGTGACCTAATTAATAAAAAAGAAGTTTTAACAAATGAAAATAAAGAAAAGTGGATTAATTACATAAAGTCTTTTCAATCTGACGATGGCTTACTCAGAGATCCATTAGTTTCAAATGATATTGCAGAAACAGAAGATTGGTGGGGGTGGCGGCACTTAACACTTCATGGAATCATGGGATTGACAATCTTGGGAGGGCGGTTTGATGAGAGATTTAAGGTTATCGAGGATTTAAAAGAAGATGATCGCTGGGTTAATTTTTTAGAGAGTCGTGATTGGAAAAATAAACCAGATTTTGTAAGCAATGAAATTCAGAATTATGGAACTATGCTTCAATATTCAAGAGATTTTTTTGGTGACCAAAAATCTGGTGAAATGATTAACACATTATTTGACTTTCTTGACGAAAAACAAGATTCAGAAACTGGTTTATGGGGTCCACCGTTTAATAATAAATACTATTTATCAAGAGGTGTACAAACCGCATATCATTTTTTATTATTATATTTTTATGATAATAGAGAAATTAGCTATATGGACCAAATCATAGATTCATGCCTTAAAGCTCAGAATAAGTTAGGCGGGTTTGGAGTCCAATTAAATTCAAGCGCATGTGAGGATATCGATTCGATTGACCTATTATCAAGACTATATTTTACGACTGATTATAAAAATCTTGAAATTAAAAAATCATTTGAAAAGGCATTAAAATGGGTATTGGTTAATCAAAATGAGGATGGGGGATTCGTTTTTAAGAGATACGAATCTTTTGTATACGGGCATGAAAATATGTCATCCTTAAAAAACGAAAGTGCAATGTTCCCGACTTGGTTCAGGACACTTTCATTAGCATATCTAAGCAAAGTTGTTGATGATTCTGACCTAAGAAAGATTAATTGGAAATTTATAGATTGTCCTGGACTACAATTTTGGAACTTATAATTTATAGAGAAAAATTATGACAAAAACTGAATTTAGAGGTTGGGAATATGCTAAAGAAGGCGATTATCATAAAAACTTAGACCCAGACTGGTCATACACGCCAACCTATTTGAAGAAGATGTATCATATACAGAAGTTTTTTGATTCGTTACCCAAAGGAACAAAGATTCTTGATGCGGGTTGCGGTGAAGGCGTCTTGGTAGAGGAATATTTAGCCAAAGGTTATACAGTCCACGGCATAGACCTTAATTATGAAAGCAAAATTGTTAGGCGGGGAGATATTCTCAATATGCCGTTTGAAGATAAAAGTTTTGACGTTGTTCTTCTGTTGGATGTCTTTGAGCATTTGGCTTTTATTGATCAGCCAAAGGCGCTCAGGGAGATTCAGAGAGTTTTAAGTGGGGGGGGATATTTGTTGGCATCAATACCTAATTTAGCACATCTAAATTCCAGAATGGTATTTTTCCTGAAAGGAAACTTTCAACGGACAGACTGTGAAGAGAATCATCCCGGTGAGCGTCCTATAAGAGAAAATATAGAACTTCTACGAGAAAGTGGGTTCAGTGTAGAGAAAATAATAGGAATTACCCTTACCGTTCCCATAATTTACAATCGTGTTATTTGCAGGAAACCAAGTTGGTTTTTATGGCTACATAATTTTTTGGACTATTTTGCAATACCGAGCATGACAATGTTGAACCTTTTTATGTGTAAAAAGAAAAAAGTTTATCCTGAAAAGAAATAGAAAATGCTTTAACATTTTCACTCATCTGACGAGGATTAAACGACTGCTTCGTAGTAAAAAGTGATGTAGAAGCGTGGCTTTCAAAATTGAAAGAAGGTTCAATGGTGATATTTGATGACTATGGTTGGGCAGAGAGTGTGAAAAGCGTTATTGAAGAAATGGTAAAACTAATTCGGATAGATAAAGGTTATGTTCTCCCTAACATATATTGGCGGAAAGTAAGAAGCTGTAGAATTGGGAGGAGATGATTTATGGTGCACGTTTCCGTTATTGTTCCTACACATAACCGTTGCAAATATTTGCAGAATACCATAATTAGTCTCCAGGAGCAGAAGTTCCCGAAGGATAATTATGAAATCATAGTTGTGGATAACAATTCTATAGACAAAACCCCAGAAATAGTTGAAGAATGTAATAAAAAAAGGGAAAAAGAAGTCCTATACATAAAAGAACCGAAAATTGGGCTTCATAATACAAGACATGCTGGGGCTAGGGTGGCTAAAGGTAAGATATTAGTATATGTGGATGACGATATTGTATGCGATAGAAATTTTTTAACTGAAATTTTAAAAGCATATAGGGGTCCGGATGTTGGTTGTGTAGGGGGGAGAATCCTTCCAAAATGGGAGATAAAACCACCTGATTGGATAAATATGTTTCCCAAATGGTATTTAAGTATACTTGACGAAGATGGTGAGAAGCGAGAGGCCCAATGGATATATGGATGTAATTTTTCGATACGTAAGAAGCTGCTTTTTGAACTCGGTGGTTTTAATCCTGATGCATTTGGTGGAAAAAAGCTGTGGTGGATGAGAGGAGATGGAGAAATAGGACTTTTAAGAAAGGTTCATGATATCGGTAAAAAAGTGATTTATAACCCAAGGGCAATTGTATGGCATGTTATACCCAAAGACAGATTAACTATAAGCTATTTTAAGGAAAGAGCATCAAAAAGTGGGATAGAAGCATCCTTCAGCAAATATCGGTATCATGATTCTGGAAAATTAAATCCACTAAAATTAATGATGCGTTTCGCTGCTTTTGGTGCATATTGCATAATTCATAATATTATAGCGAAAAGTTTTGTTTTCTTGAACGACACAAGCTATTATAAAGATGAAGCATTATCGTCATACTACAAAGCTCGTTGTCTATATGAGTTAAGATTAGTTTTTGATAATGATTTAAGAAAATTCGTAAGGAAGGAAACTTGGCTTGAATGAATACTTTTCAAGATTATGCAAATTATTATGACTTAATATATCAAGATAAGGATTACAAAACTGAATGCGATTTCTTGGAATCTATTTTTAAGAAATACTCAAAAAAACTAGTGAAAAGTATTCTCGACCTTGGCTGTGGCACGGGTGGACATAGCCTTATTTTAGCAGAGAAAGGCTATAAGGTTGCAGGGGTTGATTTGTCGCAGGAAATGCTGGAAATTGGTAGAAAAAAAGCGAAGGAAAGGGAGCTTAACATAGAATTTATCCAAGGAGATATAAGAAATCTAAAATTAAACCAGAAATTTGATGCTGTAATTTCTATGTTTGCTGTGATAAGCTATCAAATAACTAATGAGGACCTCATATCTACATTTAAGGTAACATTAAAACATTTAAAGAAAAATGGATTATTTATATTTGATGTATGGTTTGGTCCGGCTGTTTTAAGTCAAAAACCTTCAGATAGGTTTAAGGTTATAGAAAAAAATAATGAAAGAATAATAAGATTTGCCACCCCAGTTTTGGATATATTAAATCATACTGTTAATGTAAAGTATAAGATAATCAAACTTTCTAAGGACAAAGTCCTGGATGAAGTTGATGAAGTCCATAGGATTAGATTTTTATTTCCTCAGGAAATTAAACTCATTTGTGATATGACAGGTTTTAAGGTTTTGGAGCTTTGTCCATTTATGAACTTGGGGAAAACCCCGACTGAAAAAGATTGGAATATAACGGGAATTGCAAGGAAGATGTAAATGAGCAAAAAATTGGCTTTAATTATGTCGTTCAAGGGAAGAAACTTAATAACTTATCCTTCAATAGTTAATTCAATAAGGATATTAAGGGAGTACAAATATGATTTAGATGTATTCTTGCCGATGGGTGTGAAACCAAATCATTTTAATAGGAAAGTTAACTTTATAACATACACAAAAAGATTTACTTTATTAAAATCATTATACTATCATACAAGAATTCGTAAATATACCTGTTTTATCGCCTATGATGTAGATGCCTTTATAATTACTTCGTTAGTAAGAATTATCCAACAAGTTCCTGTAATATATTACAACCTTGAAATATTTGGATATGACCAACTAACTACTATAAAATCGCGAATAAAAAAATTACTAGAGATTTTTTTTAACAAAAGAGTAATTGCAACTGTTACCCAAGATAAAAATAGGCTGAAACTTTTAGCTAAAGCGAATAAGATTGCCTCAGATAAGATAATCACGATTCCGAATACCTACATGAAGACTTACAGAAATAAAAGTAACTACTTAAGGGTAAAATTCAATATTAAGGAAAATAAAACTATTATTTTGTACATAGGTGGAATAGAGGTATGGGCTTTAGATGAAAAATTATTAGACTCGGTTAAAGAATGGCCTGAGAATTTTGTTTTGGTAATGCATGGTTGGAGTAGGGATGGATATATTCAGAAGCTGAAACCAATAATTCGTCAAAATAGGGAAAGAATTTATGTTGACAATGAGATTCTTGAGGAAGAAGAATATAGCGAATTGGTTAGTTCGGGTGATGTTGGTCTTGCATGGTACAAGAGTGATTTACCTAAAAATGTCTATCATATCGGTTTGTCCTCAGGGAGATTTGCTCAATGTTTACGATGTGGCCTTCCAGTTATAGCCCCAAGATATCTACCAGATTTCAAAAGAATATTATCTACAAATAAGATCGGAGAATTAGCTAAAGATGAATATGATATAAAAAATGCTGCAGAGAAAATATTAAAGAATTACAGCTATTATCGAAATAATGCCTTTTGCTACTTTGAAAATTATCTTGATTTCAAAGTATATTTCAGAAATATTCTGGATATATTGGAACAAATACCTACGTCGAGAATTCGCTAAAAAGGATACCAGAGTAAAAGATTTAACGCTTGAAAATTATGCCAAAGCAGTAGGAAAAGATTATTGAAGAAGCATTACAGTCTCATGATTGATTCAGCAAAGGAGATTATTAAATCTTGTTTTAGGATTATTAATATAGACATTCGAAGAATTCCAGAATATGAAAGAAACAAATTTATATTGGTGAAGGATTTTAACATAAATACAATTATAGACATAGGGGCACATGTAGGTCGGTTTACTTTGGAAATAAGTAGGATTTTGCCAGACGCAAAAATTTATTCTTTTGAGCCGATAAAAGAAGTTTATGAAGAATCTTTAAGGAACTGTAGGAATATAAATAATTTTCAAGGTTTTAATATAGCATTGGGCAATTTTAACGGGAATGCCAAAATACATAGAAATAAGTATTTACCAAGTTCTTCCATGCTAGGGATAGAAGATTTGCATATTGAGGCATTTCCATTTACAAGAGAAACCCACGATGAGGAAATTGTCGTAAGAAAATTTGATGATGTGGTGATAGAGGAAGATCTTCAGTTAGACCCAGAAATTTTGATAAAATTAGATGTACAGGGATATGAAGACAAGGTTATTCGGGGTGGCATTGATATTTTTAAGAAGGCAAGGGTGATTATGACGGAAGTAAGCTATTATGAGCTTTACAAGGGACAGGCTCAATTTGATGAAGTTTATGATCAGCTTAGAAATATGGGATTTAAATACAAAGGCAGTATAAATAACCTATTTCATCCTACAAAGGGATTGCTTTTATCTTCCGACGCTGTTTTCGTAAAGGAGGATTGACATGTACAAATTTACCCATCACAAAACTAAGGAATTTGCATCAAGACTACTATTTGATGAAAGGATTATTCTAAGCAACCATAGGGATTATTTAGAAATTTCGCTGCTATAATATAATCAGCTCTAGGAAGAGATCTGGAGCTTTCGAGCCGGCAACGGAAGCTCGTCAACTGAAAAAGGAAAATGTCTTACATGTTTGTAAAGGTTTTGTCTTATGATGGATGAAGGCAGTTAGATAAAGCAGGTCAATTGTGAGGACATCGGCAAAAAAATAGGATGGCGTGGTTTGGGGTTTGCAATCGAGTGTCCGTCGATGGCGAGAACACAAGAAGTAGATATGACAATGGCACAACAAATCGCAAATGAGAAGTACCCATTGGTTTCTATAGTGACACCTTCTTACAATCAGGCTCAATTTTTAGAAAAGACAATCTTATCGGTGTTAAATCAGAACTATCCTAATCTTGAATATATCATTATTGATGGTGGTTCAACAGACGGGAGTGTGGAGATAATAAAAAAGTATGAAAAGTGTTTAGCATATTGGATAAGTGAGCCAGATAAAGGACAAAGCGAAGCAATCAATAAGGGTTTTCAAAGAGCTACGGGAGAATGGTTTTGTTGGGTAAATTCTGACGATGTTTTGTTTACATACGCATTAGAAATGGTATTAGGAGTAATTAGAAAAGACTTCAAAGCCGATATTATTACCGCTAATGTTGTTTATATAGACGAAAACGATTTTATAGTAAAGTGCAGGAGAGTGCCCAAGCAGAGCTGGTTTTTTTACAAACACAGTGTAGGATATTTTAATGCGCCTGCAATTTTTTTTAAGAAAGAATTGTGCGAAAAGGTCGGAAAACTTGATATTAATCTTCACTATTCAATGGATATTGATTTGTGGCATAAGTATAGACTAGCAGGAGCCAAAGTTTATCATATAGCTAAATATTTGGGAGGATTTAGGGTGCATGGTGCTTCTAAAACCGGACCACGTATAATTGGAATAGAGCAACTTTTTGAAAATCCTGAAACTACATTAATCCGGTTACAGTATATACCGAAGGTGTCTAAAACCACAATACGATTATTTCGACTTATGTACAAAAAATACCAAATAATTAATTTTAACTATATTAGAAAGTCGATCGATTTTTATAGATGGAAAGGGAAAAAGTGGCAGGAGATCTTTCAATCTAAAAATGCGAAGGTTTGACCGACGCAGAAAATGAGAGGTAGAGCAACTTTTATTTAAGGAGGTAATTTGAATGGTTGCAGTAATTTTAGCTGCAGGAGTGGGAAGCAGGCTGCGTCCCTTAACAATTAATAAACCTAAATGTTTAGTGAAAATTGCAGGGAGGTCTATATTGGACTATCAAATTAGGGCATTTGTATCAGCGGGTATTAAGGAGATCATAGTTATTATCGGGTATGAATCTGAGAAAGTTCAAAGATATTGTAAGAAGATAAAAGATATAAGAATAAAACTAATAAGGACTCCTGACTACGAAAATACTAATAACATGTATTCTCTGTATTTGGCAAAAGATGATCTTATAGGTGAAAGTTTTATCTTAGCAAATGGCGATGTCGTTTTTGGGTCCAAGATAGTATATAAAATGGTACATAGCCCGTTTAGGGACTTAATTGTTTGTGATAGGAGTGTATATAATAAGGAGTCTATGAAAATAAAAATAGTTAAAGGTGGCTATATAAGCAGTATAAGAAAAACAATTACTAAAAAATCGGCATATGCTACTTCAATAGATTTATATAAATTCTCAGAGAAGTCTTCCCTGATTCTTTTTAAAGAAATCATCAAAACTATCGAAGTTGAGAGGAACTTAAGGAATTGGACAGAAGTAGCTTTAGATGGATTGCTTCAGCGGAAAGCGTTAAAAATAAAGCCTTTGGATATAGATGGTAAATCATGGATTGAAATAGATAACTATAATGACCTTGCATATGCAGATAAGATATTTTCTAGATTTGATACAACTTTTAAGAGTAAAAAGCTGATATTTTTAGACCTAGATGGAACAGTATATATAGGCAATAAACTCATTAAAGGAGCAAAGCAATTTTTAAAATATTTAAAAGATAAAAAGATCAATTATTATTTTGAAAAAATATTTACTAAACCATCAGCATTGAAGTTAAAGAAAATGCTAAAAATATCTATATGCGGAATAGGAAGTTTCGGATTTGCCTTGTTAAGGTATCTGAGCAAAAAACAGTTGGTGAAAAAGGATTTCACTTTATACGCTTATGATAATAATAGGGACTTAGTTGAGCATCTTCGCACATGAGAGAACTCACTTAATATACCACAAAAACGTTAAGATAAACAGCAGTGTAATCTTTACCAATAATGTTGAAGAGCTCATTCGAAGTTGCAATGTTTTAATTCTTGCAGTTACCTCAAATGCCATTAGGCACGTTATTACCAACTTACGTAATATTTATATTAATTGAAGGATATAATATGCAAAAAGTAGCGATTGTAACAGGCACTAAAAAAGGGTTAGGTTCAGCTATTGCTAAAGGATTACAGGAAGAAAATTATTATGTTGCAATGATTGATAAGGATTATTATGCAATTGAGGAGAAGGATAATTATTCATTTATTCCTTGTGATATTAGCAATAAAGAAAATGTGGATAAAGTAATTGATATAATATTTAAAAATTTTAAACATATAGATTTATTAGTTAATAATGCCGGTATAATAAATCTAAAACCATTATTGCAATATAGTGAAAAAGATTATGAAAATATATTTGATGTTAATGTAAAAGGGGCTTTTCTTATAGCACAAAAATGCATTTCTAAAATGATTATAAGTGGAGGTGGATATATAATAAATATTGGTTCTACACGCTCTATTACAGGAGCACCAAATAAATCACTATATTCAATGAGTAAATTTGCATTACGATCTTTATCTCAATGTATAAATTCTGAATTTAAGGATCATAAAATATATAGCACAATTTTATGTCCAGGCGCATTAGATAAAGATTGCAATAATCCCCACCTTGTACAACTTGAAGATGTAGTTAAAACAATCAGGTATTTAGTTAAATTATCTTTAAGCTCTAAAATCCCTGAAATAATTATAGGAGGTATGCTATAAAAAATAAGGGAAAGAAAACAATTATATATACTGGTGGTTCATGGGATTTATTACATACAGGACATCTTAATATATTTAAAAAAGCCAAAGCATTAGGAGATTATTTAATAGTAGCAGTTTCTACAAATAAATTAATTAAATCATATAAAGGTATAGAACCGATAATGAATTATCGCCAAAGGTCTTACTTAATTAAAGAATTAAGATGTGTAGATAAAGTAGTGAAACAAACAAAAATATTTGATGTAGAACAATTTAACAAGCTTAAAGCAGAAATATTTGTTATTGGGGATGATTGGAAAAATAGAACTGATATAGAAGGCTTAAATTGGCTAAAAAAACACAATAAGGTAGTTTTTATTCCTTATACTAAAGGCTTATCTTCATCAAAAATAAAAGAAAAAATAATAAGAAATGCTTTTAATATTATTAAAAGTCAAACAAATAGCAGAACTGAGTAAAAAGCCGTATTTACGAAAAACTAAAAACAACTGCTATCCTTTTACAAAACGGAGTCGAGTTAATGGCGACACATTTTGACATTGTTTGTCCAACGCCTGAGGGATTAATTCCAGATATTGGTTCCATGATAGCTTTAATAGAAAAAGCCACAAAGAAGAAGCCAGTGAAAATATTCGGTAAACCTAATGTGGAAATGATAAGCCATGTTATTGCTCGACACAAAGTATCTTCTAAAGAGGTTGTCATAATTGGGGATCGGATTTACACAGATATGGAGCTAGCTAATAGAGTAGGTTGCGATTTTGTATGTGTTCTGAGTGGAGAAACTCAGCGTGAAGAGATAGAAGAATTAGATGAGCCACCATCTTTAGTAGTCAAGGATATAGGACACATTGTAGATGGTATCTGAAATTTTTAAAGAAAGTGGTTACTACATAGATGCACAGAGATAATTGCAGCCCCTATTCATACATGGGTATTTTAAAGATATTAGAAATTAGCCTGATAATTTTTGTTAGATTCATCAATACTATTATTCCTAAAGAAAAGAGCCTTTTTGTTTTTTCTTCTAATGATGGTTTCAGTGGAAGTGCGAAAGCATTTTATTTATATATGAGAGAAAATCATTCTGGATATAAATTAATATGGGTACTACATAGAAAAGAAGAGGTTATTTTTCTTAAGAAAATGAATATTTCTGCTTATCAATCGACTTCACTAAAAGGAATACAACATTTGGTTAAAGCAAAATATATAATTGCTACCCATTTGGAATTTTCAAGATATAAAGCATTTATTGGACAGAAATATATTAATTTGTGGCATGGTATGCCAATAAAAAAGATGGGGTGTATGGACCCCGGAGAAAAGGATTTGTGGAATTATAAATATACATGGGGGAATTGTGATATTGTAGCAGTTACATCAGAATTTTTCGCTACAATATTTTCATGTCAAGCAGGAACAGATTATAGAAAATTCAAAGTAACAGGGACTCCTAGAAATGATTTCTTATTTAATTGTGATGGAAGAAAAAATTTACAAACACTCTTCCCGGATATTATCAATTATGAAAAAGTTATGTTATATTGTCCTACTTTTAGAAAAGCGGAAGAGAGAACAATAAGAAGGAGGGACTCTACACTCAATACTAGGTATTTTATAGATAAGTATTTTGATGGGGAAACAGAAGAATTCCTTAGAGAAAGTAAATTTTGCTGCTTAATTAAACTGCATCCTTTTGAAGAGAAGAAACTTTTAGCAAAAAAATTTGGTAAAAATATTAAAATAATTACAGATGAGATATTAAAAAAAATGAATTTGTCTTTGCACGAAATATTAAATGGGATAGATTTTCTTATAACAGATTATTCTTCCATTTATATTGATTATTTACTTCTTAATCGTCCAGTCATGTTTATAGTGGATGACCTTGAGGAGTATCGTAGTAAAAGGGGAATCATATTTGATGATTATGATTTTTTCACTCCCGGGCCAAAGGTTAAGACTACAGAGAAATTTAAGGAGGAAATTTTAACTTTGCTATCAGATAAGAATTATTTTAAAGAGGAGAGGCAAGAAAAAGTCAAGTTATTCCATCAAATCAAAAGAAATTTTTGTAAGTGTATGGCAGATGAAATATTAAAGATATAAGGTCAAAGGCATATGTTATGATAGATATAAGGAAAAAAGAGGATGAAGATTATGAAAAGGCTATCGACTAAAATATTACCAAAAAATATAATTAAAATATTTAAGTTCCTCAGGAGACTAGGATTTTTTATCATTGAACCAGTTGATTATTTTATTAAGTTTATTAATCATAGAAAAGATTTTCCACCTTTATATCTAAGGCGCTATGTTGGGCCTTTGAGAGGTTTTGAGAGTTCAGGGGCAGAATTTCTAGCATATTTAAAATTACTCTGTAAATTTCAACCAGACGAGAAGATTTTAGATATTGGATGTGGATGTGGTTTGATGGGATTATATCTAAAGGATTATTTGAATTCTCAAGGACAATATGTGGGAGTAGATATTCACAAACTCTCAATAGAATGGTGCCAAAAAAAAATGACGAAATACTCAAATTATACTTTTATTCGTATTGACGTTAAAAATAGGACTTATAATCCTAGAGGCCGATACAATGTAGAAAATTATTCTTTCCCTTTTGATGACAAAAGTTTTGATCTCATCTTGCTTAAATCAGTTTTTACACATATGAATGGACCCGGAATTGATAACTATCTGAAGGAAGTAGCACGGCTTTTATCAAATAAGGGACGCAGTCTTATTACATTTTTCCTGCTCAACGAGAAGCAGCAAAAACTTGCAAATAAAGGATTAAATAAGCTTGATTTTAAATTTGGAAATAAGGAGTGTCGATATGTTTATAAAAATAGCCCGGAATCTGCAATTGCTTATGATGAAAATTATATTATGAGACTTTTGTCTGAACATAATCTGATTCTAAAAGAGCCGATATTATATGGAACTTGGTCAGGAAGAAAGAATGGAATTTCCTATCAGGATATGATGTTGATTCAAAAAATGAAATGTTTCAGACCTTATGGGACTAAAAAAGAAATTTTTGTAAGTGTATAGCAGATGAAATATTAAAGATATAAGGTCAAAGGCATATGTTATTAGCTCATATTTCATTAATAGCGGTTTTTCTATTTGTGAGTTTGGCAATTCTTATCAAACCCGTATATGGAGTTTATTTGATTATTATATCAGTTGTTTTAGAAGCTTTCTATCTACGTGTCTTCGGTGGGAATTTAAAAATTCCTTATATTTTAGTAGCAATAGTTCTGATAGGGTTGATTTTTTATGTGCTTATCAAAGGAAAAATTAAAATAGAGTATAATCCATTTAGAAGAATAGTTTTGTTCTTCCTTGTACTTAATCTTATAAGTGTGTTTTATGCGCCAACTATAATAGATTCCCTCAAAAATTCTCTTCTTTATGTCTTTTTTGCTTCTATCTTTTTTACAATTACGATACTAATTAACTCGGAAGAAAGACTTAGAACATCACTAAATTTGCTGATGGTGGCAACTATAGTAGTATCTCTTTTTGGACTTGCGCAACTAGTAGGATGGACCGTATTCAGAGCAAAAATGCCGCACCCGGATCAGTCAGGATTTATGTCATTATCTGGAATTCCAGGATGGTTGAGGCCGACTGCTACGTTTGTAGAACCAGATCAATTTGGAAAATTTTCAATGTTTGTTG
>JAHLWJ010000195.1 GCA_019057975.1 Promethearchaeota archaeon
GTTTCTCGCAAAAACTTTCGAATGTTTGCCCCATAATACTACTCTAATATCGCCCGTAGGATCGTGGAGCAAAAAAGAAGCTCCTTGTCCTTTGTTCCCGTCGTCTTTTTCAAACCTAAACTTGCTGTATATCTCTTTAATTCTTCCATAGATCGTAATGGAGTTCATGTTAGGCTCGATATCGCAGATTTTTAATGGAGAGTCTTCTACTATTTTAGGAGTCTCCAGAGTTTCTAATTTTCTGACAAACCGGACCAAATACGCTAACCCGCTAAAACTTACGCTTAATAACTTAATTAGTTCTGTTTTGTCCATTCTCTGATGCACGGAACCGCTTTCTAACGAAGAAAACGCGAACTTAACGAAATCGTCCCTTAACGACTTAAACTCGCTCTTAAATTGGGAAGTTATTCGATATATTACGGCTTCTTCGAGGTAAGCGTTAAAATTATAATCGATTTTATCGCTTGAAACGAGTTGTTTTATCTTTTTGGCTATTTTGACTATGGATGTAAAAAGAAATTGTGGATCAAAGTAAACGCATAGATAAAAGCCGAACTTAAAAATTCCCTTCGTAAATTCTCGCTTGGCTCTCGGCGTAACTCCCTCCTTAAAGCTATTGTTGAGGTGATACAAGCTGCGGATAAGGATGTCGTCGTAATCAAATTGGAGAGCAGTTTCTTCTGGTAATTCGTCGCGAACGTTCCGACCGTAAAGAAGAAAATCCAGTTGCAGAAGATTTTTTCGAACAAATCTATACCAAAATTATAGAGTATCCCTTGTTTGAGATGTTAAAAAATTTTAGTCCTATAAATTTGAGAATGCTGAAAGAATTAGTTGATGATATTATTGCTCAATAACTAAGAAGAAAAGTAAAGAATGTATGTAAAGATGTTCTCTAGATTGATCTAATAATAAAACTTAAATACAAAAATGTCACTTCATATTTAATTACAATTTTTCGTAAAACCTCAATTTAAAATTATAAGAATTAAAAATTCAAAGTTGAATTAGTATGCCTGGTAATACACCAGAAAATGGAGAAAAGGAGCCTCCTAAAAATAAACGAAAATCCATTTGACATTATTATTTATTAAAGTTCCTAAAATAACCATGGTAAGTTATAAAACTACTGTTCTGGAAAATCACTCTGAATATGCTGGAAAAAAGCTATTTTTAACTACAAAACTAAAAGACAGATTATTTTACAATAAAAAGGAAGATTATTATTTAGAACTTGAATTCAATAATGGTGGGCAATTAATCGTCCATAAAATCTCGAAAAAATTGAAAAGAACAGCTCTTAATTATTCTTTAAGAAAAATGGGGGAGGAGTTCTTAGAGTTCAAAGACCCTACTGTAAATAAAATGCTTAATTACCTTGTTTTCCCCGAGATGGAAGTAGAGCGCATTTTCAATAATCTTAGATATAAATATCTCAACTCCATCTATTTATCTAATTTTGAAAATCCGCAAAAATTTTTAAATAAAAATTATAATCGAACTTTCCAAGCATTAGCAGGAATGAACGTCTATCAGGGGAATATTAGTAATAGAAAAGATAATGATGACTTTTGGAAAAGTATAGGCTTCAAAGAAATCGCAAGAATTAAAAATAATTTCATTATTGAAAAAAAAGATATGAAATTTATCATAAGATACATATATAATTTAAAAGTTGATAATTTTAATAAAATTTACTCAGAATTAATCGCAATAAAACCCGGGTTCCACGAAATATGGATACATGGAGATTACTTCGAGGATAAGTATAACAAACCTCCAAGAAATCCATTAAAAGAAAATGATAAAGAAAAAATATTCAGAAGATTAAGAGGCCTTGGGAATTTGTCCGATTTAATATTTAAAGCGATGCCTAATGACCTTAAAAAATGGAATAATTATTTCACCTACGCTTCTTGCGCCATAACTGAAGGGCCCTTTGTATTTCGGAAAAATGTATCCATTTCCTATTTTGATGAAATTAAAAGAATAAATTCCAAAAAAGATATACCTGCTCTGAAAAAAAGCTTTGAAATACTAGATTATCGTCAAAGTAATCTTAATTCAAGAGAAAAATTAAGACTTTTTTTAGAAAATACAAATACCAAAAGTTTTTGTGGTTTTATTTAAATTAGATTCTTTACGATTATTAAAAATTAAAATATTTAACTTTGAATAGAAAGACAATTAATTGAACACTTGAATATATCTCACTATGAACGATTGTGAAGAGTGTTTTAAAAAATTATTCGAATATCAATATTCTAATTTAGAAATTTAGAAACTGCATATATTTACAAATTTCCTAATTTTAAGAAAGTTATTTTGTTAATTTTTTCCCCCATAATGTAAGAGTTACAGGGTATCCCTCTGGTGTATTAAATTTGAATTCTTTTAATTTTTTAACATTATACTTTTCTTGTGTTTGTTCAACTGTCAATATAAAATTATTGTCTTCCGACCCATTGCAAGGTGCAAGACATATTATTGCCCATGCATCCTCGTCATACTTCGAAATTCTTTCGAAATCTTTTCCGGCTCCTACCTTATACTTAATTAGGTAAAAATTATAATTTCTACTCCTTCCTATTACACCCGCTTTCAATTCAATGATACAAGTCATATTTTGGTATTTGAGTACTATATCAGGTTGGCCCCAATTCTGAAATTTCTTCTTTGTTGAAACTATGCTTATCTCAGGGGATTTATCTAAAATATACTTCAAAATCTCTGCTTCAAACCAGCCCTCAAATCTGGTGTTGTATTCTATAAAGACATCAAAATATTCAGATTTTGTTTTCATATGTTTACAAATTTTTGAAAATAAAGAGTTAATATCTATCATAACATAATACTTTCTAATTCTTATTCATTATAGATTCCTATTTAATAATTTAAGTTGATATAAGAATTTAAAATTATAGCAATATTACTTCGTTTTTTGTAAGAACTATTTTTTCTACTTGGTTTATAATATTTCACCTTACATGATTTACTTCAGGTCTCTTTATAAAAAACAAAACAAAAACAAAAAAAAAGGTTAAATAAGTGGAATATTTGGGAAAAAACGCATTATTGGTTATTGAGCCGTTAGACTTCGATTTAAAGCTTCAAAAAGTGTTTTATCTTAATTTTGGGTTCGTTTTAACCAGCGAGTCAGAATATTTTAGAAATAAAGTAGCGGAATTCTGCCTAGAATATCACAAAATACGGCAAAGGTCCTTTGGACCGAAAGTTCTTACAAGAGTTAGGAAGAGCATCAAGGAGTATTTGGTGAAACCTGTAAAAGCTGAACGCGAGTTTTTAGAGTTGTTGGCAATGTTTTTTGAAATCGCTTATTTCACGGCAACGTCTCGCAAAAAACAGTTTCATTTTCGTAAATTTGTTATAATCGAAGGATGTGAGCCTAGGTATTACTTTTATTTGGGTTCTATGGACTTTACGAGTTTAGATGTTCTTGAGAGAATTCAGGAAATGGCAGAACGATCTAAGATAGGAGACGCTCCAATGTCTTGCTTTGAGTTTATAAAATTAATAAATTAATGCTAAATCAATTATTTGCTAGTGATATTATTTAGCTATAGCAAAAAAGATTTAAGAGGTATGCTTTAGAAAAGAATGTATAAAATGGGAGAAAAAAAGTGGGTTAAGCCTTGATTTTTTTGGGTTCACTATAGTTTCTTAAGTCGTTGTTTCGATGGTTGCTGAACTGCCTAGTTTTCCGCTCCCGCAAGATTTTGTTAACTAAAGAAGCGGCGCCACCCTTTAAAAATAACCTAACATATTTTAGCTCGTTTACGCTAAGGCTTAGAGATTGAAGGAATCCAGGGTGCCGGTAATTCTGCCACTCGACATTTCGCAATTTTCTCATTTTAATAGCCTCTTTTTCGCGTACTTTTGAACCATGGAATCCCAGTTGTCGGGAGAAATGACTATCAGAAATGAAAAAACTCAACAAATCTATGATTTTTTCAACCCAAACGTTAATGAAATTATTTTTAATTATTATAAATCCTTAATTACTTAGATTAATTCAATAATTTTGAAATAAATAATTTAATAACTCCTCGTTATTAGAGTAAAACTGCCGTGAAATAAGAAGTTTATACTTGTTTAAATTCTAAGGAAGTAAGAACATTTATAAAATCGTTAAAAAACAGTTTGAATTTATTTAACTGTTTTTCCATGAATTTTTCGATGGGAATATATCCAATAATAGGTAAATACTCAAAATGAGTTGTTACTGACTCGTTACCAAGTTGTGTTTTAATTTCTAATTTAGCAAATTTATGACTTGAACCCATATCGAGCATTCTACTTCTGCGTGTATCTGGAATATATTTAAGTGATTTTTCATGTATTATAATTGGTCGAGAATAAGTTTTGAGTGAATCATATATTTTCAAAGTTTTATACTCCTTAGAAATATTTATAATCGATCTATGAACAAGATGGTGTCTATATTCTCTTAAATACGAAAGCCAATCGAAGTGATTTTTAATTTGATTAAAGATTGGATCAATTCTATTTTTTCTAACCATTTTCATTAAGGAGCTGATTTTATCAAATTGTTTTCCTTTTAAATGAAGTGATGCGACTGTTGCTAAAAAATCAATAGAACTTTTCATAGCTTCCAGAAAAGCTGATAATTCATATACATAATGGTTCGCAGGTAATTCAATAGTACCAGATATGATAATAGATTTTTTTATTAACTCTCTGTCTTCTTTCATAAATACAATATTATCTTCTTCCTCTTTTAGATATTTTATTACATTCTGAAAATGGTACTGAGCTGCTTGATACTTACGGAAGCTAAACATTAATTTAGTTTCATAATTTTCCTTTTCTTCATTATTTTTAAATAAACTATCTGGAAATATTGGAGCATTATCTAGTTTTTTAAAATATTCATCCAATATTTCATAAATATATATATCTGTAATCTTTCACCACCCTTCTTATTTTATTTATCACATTGTCTATAATGCAGAGGATCTTCAACCTGATTTTCAAATTATTAAAAATACCTGTTACTCTCTTCAAAATTATTTTATATTTATCGAAAAACGAGTTATTGTGTTTATCGAAAATACTATTTAATATTTAAGTATTAATTTATATTTTTATTTGTCTATTTTTAAAACAAATAATTGAATTTAATAAAAATGAGGAAGTGTTACAATGGAGAAGATACTTATATCCAAAATAAAGACGCTTTTAATACATTTGAGTCCATTATCGATGATGCATATGATTCGAAATTGCCAGATGATATCTTGATAAGAGCTTACTTTTCAATTATTGAGCTGTTAAAAAAATACACTGGTGCAGGAAGGAATGTGGTAGGATTTTCTGAGTTTTTTATATAAGATATTTCAAAAAGTATCTTGAAAAAAAATTAGGGACAAATTCTAAAGAGAAGACTGCTGAAGGAGGAAATCCGTGTCCTTTTTTTGTCGTTTCGCCATTATGATTTAGTTCTATCTTTTACTTAATATAACAGCATAAATATTTAAATTAAAATATTTAGGAATAAATAGAATGATTATATAATCGAGATTTTCATTATTTTAGATATGAAACTAACCAAAATAAAAATTCAAAATTTTCAAATTCTCTAATACCCAATTTTCAATGAGAAATGATTGATCTATTCCAATTTTATCAATTAATTTTGAGTGTATCGCAGATTTTGGAACCCAAGCTACTTGTTCCCCCTGAAATTTAATCAAAATAGCTTTATCGGTTTGTCCTTTAATTGAACCTTTTATTTCCGTTTTTTTATTCTCTTGAATTATTCTCTTTTCATCTTTTACCTCGCTTAATTTTTTTTTTTCTGTAGTAATATGGGAAGAAGTAGCATATATTATCTTTTCTTTAAGTAAATGCTTTAAAAGTAGTTTTAATATTTCAATTTGTTCGAATTTCAACTTAATTGAATAATTCTCGATTTGAACTTTCAATAGATTATCAGGAACCAATTGAAATGATATCTGTGTTTTTTGATCATTATATATATGATAATTAGACCATTCTTTTATTTCATGTTTTAAAACTTGTAAAATTGAAACAATTTCTTCCATAGAACATTTGATAGTTTTGCCTTCGCCAGAAGTGGGTTTTTCCCATACTCCCTCATCTTTTTTATTTAAAATTTTAATGAATATAAAAGAGTCTTCTTTTGAGTTACTTTGAATAGTTAATGCGGTGTTTTCCCCAAAAAAAGTCTTAGTATGATTATTCACCATAAACATCATTTATTAATTACTTTATAATGGAATAAGATATATTCCTATTAGATTTTAAAATATTTATACTTTTAAATTTTATTAGACAATGGATTTATAATAAAATAATAACAAATAGCTTTACCGACATAGAATTAAGTTAAATAAATATCTACTTTAGAACATTATTGATGTAATCAAGTTTTCCTATAGGGGCGTTCGAGGTAACTTGGATCGCTCTAGGGGGATTGTGAGAAGCATGAACCAAAGGAACATGGTGACGTGTACGGGTTCTTGAGGCGCGAGCCACGTGCAGGGAAACTTGTACGCGTGGTTCCTAGAAGAGGGGGTGGTAGTAATATCACCTCTTTATTCGGCGTGCAACAAAATAGATGCAAAATTTAGCGATAATTTTTAATCGTTTAAATCGTATAAAATGAGAATTAGAGTTATTTTATTATTAAACCTAAGAAATTTATTGAATTTTATAGAAAATATTAAGAACGATTTACTCAAGAAGATTTTAAAAGAGATTGATGGATTAGGCTTAGACTAAGCCTTAAAACCTTTTTTTAACCACCAACTACTTTTTTAAATATTTTTAAATTTAATCTCAAGAAACAAATTTTGGCGTAAGACTTATTTTAATAAAATATAAAAGAAATTAAACACCATAAATATTTATCGATAAAAACCAAACTAAAACAATAAATCGATTATTTCACTTGTATTATATAAAAGAGGTCTATAAAAAAATGGTATGCCAAATTTGTGGAGCAAAATCTGGATTTTATCCATTATGTAAGAATTGTTTTAAATTAAAAGACGAAGGTAAAATAACTAAATGTGAAGATTGCGGTATTTGGAAAAAAGATGCAAAACCTCTATGTTATGAATGCTGGCTTAAAAGTAATAAATCAAAACAAAAAGTATCGGATGATTACAAAATCTCAGATATCGAAGCCGAAGAGAAGAATTTCCGATCCAAATTTCCTGCTAATTATAGAACAGAAGATGGTCATTGGGTCAGGTCAAAAGCAGAGCTGATCATTGATAATTGGTTATATCATAATAAAATCGTTCACGCTTATGAAAGACTAGTTCCAATCGAAGAAAAGCTCTACTGCGATTTTTTTATACCAATAGGGAAGACAGTATGGAAATACTGGGGTCTTGAGGAGAAAAAATATTTAAAAAGAAAAGAATTGAAGAAAAAACTCTATAAAAAACATGGTAAGAATCTAATAGATCTAACCGATAAAGACATAGAAAATCTTGACGATATTTTACCCTTAAAATTGCGACCTTATTTACCGTCCAACTTTAGTTTTGATTAGAAAAAAAGAATTACCAATGTGGTATACAAATCTATAATTTTAGCATAAAATTATACATGTAACTTTTCATAAAAGATGAAACTATCTTTGAATTAATTTAAGCCTATGGAGTGATATTAATATTCTCTTATCAAAAAAAGTGAGATAATTTTTCATAATAATTAAGACAAAGTGATTCATTCTTCAAAATAAATGATATATAAGATACTTTTTAAAAAAAAAATGGATTTTATGTTTTAAATGATAGAGAAACATATACGGAATTATATTACGACTTGAATGATTGGCCCTTAGAAGAAGATTTCTTATCTAATTGGAATATAGAATTATAGATTGATTTACATCTGGATCTAAATCCAAACTAATGATGTCAAAATACCTTAAATAAACACTCGACTGTTTTTCCAATAAAGTTTTTAAGATCTTGTCCTACTAAATTTATCTTCTTCTTTCTTAGTTCCCATATTCTATATTCACATTTAAAATTCAATATTC
>JAHLWJ010000196.1 GCA_019057975.1 Promethearchaeota archaeon
ATGGTGATTTTAGACCTCTTGAAGGATGGGGAAGAATTTTAGCAGGTTCAGAAGCTTTTATTGGTGCTTTTATGATGGCACTTTTTGTCTATACTTTTGCGAGAAGAACAGGGGGAAGATAAATAAATAAAAAGTATTCACATTTATATTTAGATATGGATATTGAAGAAGTGAATTATTTCAAACTGATTACATCTTTAAATTTTAGATATAGTTTTTCAGTTTTATCATTAATATATAAAATACTAAACCAGTCTAATGGGGGAGGGGAATAATTTGGAAGAAAATAATATTATTAATAAATTAATCGAAAACCTAATAAAGTTGCCTCAAAAAACCGAATGGGTGGAATTTAAAAAAGATAATTATAATCCTTATTTAATTGGAGAATACATCTCTGCCCTTTCTAACTCTGCTTGTTTACACGATAAAGCTTATGGTTACCTTTTGTTTGGAATAGAGAATAAAACTCACAAAGTGATAGGGACTAAATTTAAACCAAAAGAATGCAAAAAAGGAAATGAGGAACTTGAGAGCTGGCTTCTACAAAAACTACAACCACGAATAGATTTTAAAATTATTGAGCACGTTTTTAATAATATGCCTATTGTAATTTTTAAAATTGATCCTACATATAATACTCCAATAAAATTTGATAATATTGCCTACATTCGAGTTGGTACATATAAGAAAAAATTAAGTGAAAATCCGGAAAAAGAACGTAAAATATGGAAAAGGCTTGATATTTCAGTCAATAATATTAGTAATAATTCTATAAAGGAAGAATGGATATTAAATCAGCAAAACATCGCCTTTTCTCATAAAAACAAGAAGTTAGGTTATATGGAATATATTATGACTTTACCCGGCATAAAAGAAAAGTTTGATTTAAAAAAATTGAGAGATGCTGCAAATAAAGCAATAACAGTTAGAGAAAGTTTCCCATATAATTGGATATTTGATGAAGCGGGAAACAATTGGCCAATTCCAATAAATCAAGGAATTGTTTCTGAGCCAAATCAAGATGATAAAAATAACTCTAATATCTATTTATATTTTGCAATTAAAAATGATGGGACAATATATTTTTTAAACAGTTTGGAAGAAGATTGGGAAGACCAGGGAAAATATTTACAAGAAATAGCATGTATTAAGAGAATAACTGAAAATTTAATATTTTCATCAAATTTTTATTCGAATTTAGGAATATCTTTTAATTCTAAATATTTTATTAGAATAAAATATGGAAATTTACATGGTAGAAAATATTTATTTTATGGACAACATATCTTTTATGGTAGAAACAAGTTTCAAACCAAAGCTGATGAATTTCCTTGCGAATTAAAAGGTGTTTTAAAAGATATAAACAAAGAGAACCTAACCAACTTAGTAGAAAATTCAGTTAATGGCCTTTTCGAATTATTCAATTATTTTAAGGAAGAAAAAAGTGTTATATCAGAGTGTACAGCTATTTATATGGATAAGTGGAAATTTGATAAAAAAACATAAGGGAATTCTAATATGTATTTAATCTGGATTTCATATAGTTGTAATTATAGTTTTTAGATTACGATAAATATTAGTATTATCATTCAAGCAGAAGTTGCAAAACTCGTCTAATAACCTCCACCAAGTTTAACACCTTAGAACCCTTAACTCTTTAGTGATAAAGTTGAAAAGTTTTTACTTGTATACATTTCATAGATTTTAGTTTTTGAAGATTACCTCTAATATTGAAGAATTAACTGATTCAATCTAATATTTTCTATGATTATATTCTCCTTAAAAGTTCTAAAGCTTTCCAATAGGGGGAGCCAGACAATTTCAAGCCCTTTGGCATTTGATGGAGGGCTTTTTTGTTTTTATAAATTATTTTCCAGAAAAAGAAGGATTTTTAAATAGAACTGTAGTATAAAGAAAACAGTCTATTAAAAATAAATTGAAGAAGTCTATTTTTAATCCAAGCAGAATGTCTATAATATCATTATACTAAAATAAAAAGCTATATTATCTAAGATTTAGCATAAGAGTAGCATTCTTTCTCTATCCCAAGAGACCCACTAAGTAACACATCCTAACTATACTAACTATCCAACCATCAATTTTCTATCATTACTCAACCTAAAACCAAATATCTTCTTCTGGATGAAGGTAACAAGAAAGACCTGTTCTTTATAAAAAAGAAAAGGAGCCGAAGGGGCAAGATACTAAAGGTATCTAAACTTTCAGATAAAAGGACAAAGTAAGAGAGTAATATATATAATTATTTTTTACTCTATTCTTTTTATTTCATTATTTGTAAAAAACATTTATAAAAAAATATTATTTCTCACGGCAGACGAACAAATATATAGAACTGCCTAAAACTATAAATTTAAATTTATTGGAGGATTAAATTATGAAAGGTAAATTATTTTTATTAGTTTTCAAAGTATTGCAATTTTTCTTAATAACTCTTTTACTTTTAAGTTTTTTACCAATCTCTGGGTGTTCTCCTATCTCAAATCTACTTTTTGGTCCTTCCGGTTCCATTGAAGTAACTACTTATCCCTCTGGGGCAAAAATCTTTTTAAATGGTAAAGATACGGGGAATGTTACTCCTTATGCTATTACAAATCTTACCAAGGGAACTTATGAAGTTAGGTAACCCTTGGTGATATAAGTTACTCAGAAACAGCCATAGTTTATTCTAACCAGACTACTGGTGTATATAAAGATTTACTTCCCCGCCTAAAAAAAATTATTGTCCAGCCTTCGTATATGAATTTAAAAGAAGGAGAATCCCAAAAAATTGATTCAGTTACCGCCTACTATTATGATTCAGGTTCAACTGACCTCACGTTAAGTGATTGCAGTTATAGTTCAAGCAGTAATCATGCTACTGTTAATAGTAGTGGAACAATCACTGGAGTCTCAGAAGGCTCAGCTACAATTACTGTGTCCTATACTGATATAGAGATTACTACGACTGATACTGTAAATGTAACTGTTACACTTCTAAAGTTAACCAGCATTGTAGTACTTCCTTCAAGTATGAATTTAGATATTGGAGAATCAGAAACTGTAAGTTCAATTACTGCTCATTATAATGATGCCAGTAGTGAAAGCGTGGCGCTGAGCGATTGTAGTTATAGCTCAGATAGTATTTGTGCTACTGTAGATAGTAATGGTACTATTACCGGAGTCTCAGAGGGTTTAGCTGTTGTTACTGTATCATATACGGAAAAAGGAATCACTAAAACTGATACAGTAGAAGTTATAGTAGGAGATATAGTATATCGAGCTTTTTGTATAGGAGTGGGTGATTATATTGAAGGTAGTGATAATGATTTATTAGGTCCACAATATGATGTAGATAGAATAGTAGATGTTTTAAACCATTGCAGATTTGGAACAGATGAAGTTAATTTTTCTTCAATCGTATCTCTAAAAGATTTAAGTGCTACAAAAGCAGCCATTATGAGTGGTATTGCTTCTGCCTTCTCCGGAGCAGATGATAATGACGTTTCATATTTTTTCTTTAGTGGGCATGGTGCTTACGGTGAAGGATTTAGTACTTCTTATATATGTCCAACTGATGCAGATGATTCTATTGGTTCTGTTATTAGTGTAGACGAATTGGAATCTTACTTAAGTGCTATACCAGGAAGAAAGGTAGTGATTCTCGATTCTTGTCATTCAGGCGGATTTATTGGAAAAAGTAAAGGAGAAATAACAATTTCTAAAGAAGAATTGATATCTTTTAATGACGAAATTATTAATGTTTTTTCTCAAGCTCAATTAAGAGGACTTTTAACTACAAATGAATATAAAGTTTTAACTTCCTGTCATAGTTCTCAAACATGTTTAGGATTGGAAGATTCAATAAATCCAGAAAATTCTTTTGGAGTGTTTGCTATGGCTTTTTGCGAGGGTTGTGGTTACAATACTTATAATCATCCTTATCCTGCAGATACTAATCTGGATACTAAAGTTAGTCTACAAGAAGCATATCTTTATGTTAAATCTTGGGTAGAATATTTAAATTCACTCTATGTTGATACAGATATAACACAAGATGTTCAAGTATCTCCTTCTTGTTCTGATTTTACTATCGCAGAATATTAAAGACTAATTGATTTATGTATTAGTTTTAACTATGCACTTTATCTCAAAATAATAGTGCTTGCTCTTATAATATATAGTTAGAATAAGAGTAGGGATATATAAGTATTAGTCTATAAAGGAAAGGAGCAACAAAGTACTTTATATAGAACAACTTGGAACATTAATTAAATCCTTTAGTTTATAGATGTTTCGTATATCTTGGATAATTTGGTTCCAGTTGGAAAGCGTTAGGAACCTTTAGATATACTTGAACGTTATTTACCATTTTGGGTTAATTTAATTATAGGGGAAAAGGTGTATGGAAGGCTGGTTAATTATCATATGCATAGCAATTATTATCTCTTTTCTTGGGTGGCTTTATGATATTTGGATCAAGGGCAAAAAGTATGATGAGCTCAAACCTCGTCTTGATAAATTAGATAACTATAAACATGAATTACAGGTTAGAAATATTGAGTTAATAAAACGTCAATCTGAATGGGAAAAAAAAGTTGAATCCGATAAAGAGGCTATAGAAATAATAGCAAAAGAGAAATCGAGTGGGTTTCCTTGGCTTGCTAAGGCGTTTGCCGATTTTAATTATCTTCAAAAATTAAAAGAAGCAAAGAATTTAGAATACAAATCTCATCCCGCACCAGTTTCAGCAGAAAAAGTTCGTAAAATAGCCCGTGAACGCAGAGTGATTGAAGAAAAATTGCGTATTGCACAAGGGGTTATAAATTATTATCAAGATTTATTTCCTTTTATAGAGGAATTTTTGGGTGATATAGATGAAGCGATACTTAAAAAAGTCCTTTCGCGAAACATAGAAGAACCGATTAAAGAAGCAGATGAAATCGGTATAGACCCCGTAAGGATATATTTATCATCTCTATCAGAAGAAGAATATCACAGGCTATCATCTGTAGAGCGAAATCAAATCGCTCTGGATAGATATTGGAGTAGACCTAAAAGTAAATGGCAACTTGGTCGTGATTATGAACGTTACATCGGATATTTATTCGAAAACAATGGTTATAACGTTTATTACCAAGGAATTCTTGAGGGTTTTGATGACCTTGGGAGGGATTTGATTTGTAAGAAAAAAGAGAAGACAATAATTGTTCAGTGTAAACGATGGTCTCAATATAAAACAATTCATGAAAAACATGTTAACCAACTTTATGGAACCTTTATTAAATATACAATTGACTACCCCAATGAGAAAGTAGAGGCTATTTTATATACAACGACTAAACTTTCAGACAGAGCAAAAGAGTTTGCTAAATATCTTTCAATAGGAATTAATGAAGAATTTCAACTTAATGAAAAATATCCTTCAATCAAATGTAATATTTCTCGAAGAAACGGCGAGAAAATTTATCATCTTCCATTTGACCAACAGTACGATAGGACTCTTATAGAAGAAGAGAGAAACGAGTGCTATATAGATACTGTAGAAAAGGCAGAAAATCTTGGCTATCGGCGTGCGTGGAGATGGAGAGGTCAAAAGGTAGAATAGTGTGTTCGCAAATTTACATATGGAAAGAAATGCCCGAAACAGTAGATAACAGTTGATAAAAAGAAAATTTAAGATTTCCCCAAATTGCCTAAGGTAGAATTTATTTTAAGAGTAGTCTTAGTTTTTTATTGCTTTTTATTCCTAACTAATGATCATTACTTCTTCTAACTTTTGATATACTTTTTCAGCTTCTTCATTCATACAAAAAGTTCGAAAATCGTTTTGTTGGGGGGCATCGTTAAATAAAATAACTTTTAAGAATATAAATTTTTTAATAGAACCATCTACTCTTATATAGAGGGATTTGAGGAAATTGCAAAATTGGCCATTAATTTTCATATTAAAATTAATGGAGAAAAACAAACATTAACCTCTCTCTCTGCAATTTGCTTTTACTAAAATTGATGTCAGGAAAAATAAAAGTTCCTTTGGAGGAAAAAAACAATGATTAAGATAAAAGACATTATGACAAAAGATATGATGTATTATGACCCAGAAATTGAAGATAAACTAAAAGCATATTGCAAGAAAGAAAAAATAACTTATTTACCTAGTTTGGACTTAAGAAAGGTGTATTTTCTACCTTCTGAAGCATCTGAAGCATTTGAAAATAAAGAAATCAAAGAATCTTTAAAAATCTCACCTCACTTATATGTTTTTGATGAATGTCTTTTAAAACAGTTTCAGAAGGGAGAACACATTCTATTTATTTTTTACCCGAACTTAATTAAAGATTTAGTAGGTATAATCCATTTCTCAGATTATAACCGTGTAGAAGTTTATACATATCTATATGAATTAATTGCTAATCTGGAGAGAGACTTAAGAAAACTTCTCAACTTAAGCAATCTTAGAAATAAAGATATGCTTGAATTTTTTGAAAAGCATGCAGACAACAAACATTATAAAAAAAAATATAGTGAGTTTAAAGACTACGGTGATAAATTTAATGAAGTTGGACCTTTCGAGTTCTTTGATCTTTCAGATTTAGTTGCCTTGTGTAATTATAAAAAAATTGTAAAAATAGATCAAAGGGTTATAGAACTTAGAAATAAAGTAATGCATTCGAGAAGAGGTGTAATGAATATAGATTACGAACTAGATTATCTAATCTACAATTTTATGTCATTTAAAACCTTTTTTAACGATGTGATTATATTGCAGGCAGAATTTAAACGAATTCATAATAGGGTAAAAATACATGAGTAAATTTAAAGATGAGTTGAAACAATATAAAACTACAACAGCAATTATTCATTTTCATGCCGATAAATCACTTCCAGTCGCATTGGCAAATAAACTCGTCAAAGCAAGGATGAAAGAAAACAAGACAAGGCATGACCAACATATAAAAAAAATAAGATGTGAAATAATTAGCTATTAAAATAAAACATAATCCTATTATTGATATATTTAAAATCTTTCTTTAGTATTTTAGTTTTTAACTGATACCAATTACTTCTTCTAACTCTTGATACACTTTTTCAGTTTCATTTCTCATACAAAAGTTGCGAAAACCGTCCTGCCTGGGGAGCCAGACCATTTCCAGCCCTTTGGCCTTTGCTGAAGGGCTTTTTTGTTTTTATAAATTATTTTAGGTAAAAAGAAGGGATTTTTAAAAGCTATCTCGAATATATAAAATAGTATTAAGTGCGAAACTCACATCCGATTACTTTTCTATTTTTATATATAAATCGAAAAGAGTACATTGGAAAATGCACTATATAAAAAGAAATACTAAATTTAGTATTCTTTCCTTTCTTTCACCTGCAATTATCCTTACCCTGGCTAACTATATTCAATTTCTTACTAGAACAAAAATTCACTTTTCTAATGGGAGACAAGAGAATATTTCGCTTGTCTTATTTAATTTTATCTATCTTTATGAACAGGGGAGGTTTATATCAATAAGACTAAGTTTTAAAGCAATATAGGGAATAACCTAATATTATACTTATAGAAGCTATCAGAATTAGCCTCTTCGGAGGAGATTATAATGAAAAGAAAAGCATATCTTTTAATATTATTTTTAATACTGGTACCCTTTGCTTGTAGTTGTAGTCCTGGAAATATTGTTCCTTCTATAAATTTAACTGGTAATTGGACTATGACCAATACCACAACATACACATCTTCTTCTTTAATTGCTGATATAGGAGCAGTTACCACCTCAAAATGTAATATTGTTGATGCTGCGGGAGCACTTACCATTTACGATTTTGAGATTATTGGACAGGAATATATTGATTGGAATGTTGGATATGGCGTACTTAATAATTCCAACCTCACGGCAAACATTAGCGGAAGTTACCTAAATGTTTATGGGTCAACAGTGTCTACCATAATTTATTTTGAAGGCACTATTAATGCTGATGGTATCTCTGGAAGCGGAACTTAGACACAAACAGTAAGTGTATATGGTTACATGGATTCCGCTTCAGGTACTACTATTTTTA
>JAHLWJ010000197.1 GCA_019057975.1 Promethearchaeota archaeon
AAATATGGATCATCTTGAAGATCGAAATAATTGGGACTACGTTTATAACAAGGAGGAAATTCTCAATTTAGCGGGAAACAAGTATAGGCAAAATCGAAGATGGCTTCAAAAATTCCTTAACAATTATGATTATGATTTTAAAGTAATAACAGGAGATCTCGTGGAAAAATGCAAAGAGCTCCAATTAGAATGGTGTATAATAAGAGCTTGCACTGAGGATGAAAGTCTAGAAGCTGAACAAGAGGCTATATATGAAGCTTTAGATAATTTTGAAGCACTTGGTTTTAGTGGGGGTTTACTCTGTGTCGAAGATAAATGTGCTGCTTATTCATTTGGTGAAATGTTAAATGATGGAACTTTAGTGATTCATATTGAGAAAGCTCATGCGGAATACGAGGGTGCTTATCAGGCAATCAATAACTTCTTTTTAAAAAGCTGCTATGAAGATGCCATTTATGTTAATAGAGAACAAGATCTGGGAATAGAGGGTTTAAGAAGAGCAAAAGAGTCATATAAGCCAATTAATATGATAAAAAAGAGTATTATATTTAAAACCTAAATTATATTTTAAAGATATTAAAGATTAGCAATTTTAATAAAAATTCGCGTAGATTTATATTATTAAAATTTCTAAGATCATTATAACTTATATTAATTTATGTGGTACTAATGTCAGAAGAAGGCACACAAGAAGAAAAACCTATAGGTAGACTTACGGGTAAAACGACAACTCATACGGTTACTGTTGTACTGGAAGGCGCTTCAGTTGAAAGGAATAATTATTTGGTGATTTATGGTGAAAAAGATGAAGAAGGGAACAAATCATATTATGTACTATACATTAGCGATATGTGGACTGATGAGAAGGGACGGATGGCAAAATTATCTGTATTAGGAGAAAGGCCAACAAGACCTTTTGAAATTGGTTCGGATATCTTCATGGCAAAAGAAGAACAAATTGCAAAAATTTTAGGAATCTTTAATCCACCAGAAGAATCTCTCTCTTTAGGTAAACTTATTGGTTACCCTTATGAAGTATATTTATTAATCAAAAATTTTGGTAGAATTTTCATTACTGGAAAATCTGGCTCAGGAAAATCCTATACTATGGGTGTATTATGTGAAGAATTTCTTAAGAAAGGTGTTCCTGTTGTAATTTTAGATAGACACGGAGAATACGGCAGTTTAAAGGTTGCTGGAGAGGATCTTCCAGAAGGAGAAAGCGAATTTGTTGATAGGATAATTGAGTTTTCTGATTTGAAAAAAAATAAAGGTGGTGATATTGATATCGAGTACTTATTTTCGTTGAGCTCTGCAGATATTGTTTCTCCCAACCTTTGTACTATCGTGAATTTAAATGGTTTGGCATTAGAAGTTCAAGAAACTATTGCGGGTAAGTTGCTGAAGAAATTATATGAATCAAGTACAACAAGAAAAATTCCTCCGTTTTACTTGTTTTTAGATGAGGCTCATTTATTTGCTGGAAAAAAACAAACAGAAACATGTGAAGTTGTAAAATTATTTGCTCAAGAAGGGAGGAAGTTCGGGGCTAATATAGTAATCGGGACTCAGCGCCCTCAGTTATTAGATACAACCATTCGAGCGCAAGCAGGAACTTGGGTTGTTCACAACCTTTCTGATATCAGAGATATAGGAATTACTATTTCGAGTGCTGAAGATTTAAGTAATGAAAATAAATCAGATATATCTGGATTGGATAAAGGAGAAGCTATAATTTGTGGAGAAGCTGTGAAGGGAATTCCTCTCTTTGTGAAAATAAGATCAAGGAGAACAAAGCATGGAGGTGTGAGCTTTAATCCACTGGATTTCCTTTCAGGGAGTAGTGTAGATGAACTACAGAAGCGAAAAGAGAGAATCTTAGGTGGAAAATCTGCGGATGAATTAGAAATAGGCAAATCAATGTATCAAGAAATGATGGAACCAAAAAAAGCTGGAGATTACTTAGATGAAATAGCCGCTTTAAAAGTAAGGATTAAAGATTTAGAGGATGAAGTATCAAGACTTAAAGAAAAAGTAGCTGATGTAAAAGAGGGAAAGAATATTCCCTTAATTGCTACTGATGAAGTTGTTGAAGAATTACAAACTGAAATCGAAGTATGGAAAGAAAAGTATAATTATCTCAAGGAGATGGCAGAGAAAGGGGAAGGAGATATGATTCCGTTAACGAAAGATACTGAAGAATTGCTAGAATTAAATAATAGAGCAATTGAACTTGAAGCACAGGTTAAGAAATTTAAATCTAAATACGACGATGCTATAATCTTAGCTGAAAAATCCATTGCAGAATTAAAAAAGACACGAAAATAATGAATTTTTTAAATTTTTTTCGAATTAAAACTTATTTTATAATAACTTAAAAACTCAATATATATATTGAATAAGGTTTTTTCTTTATATCATATTGGTTTCTCGATAATTATTTCAAATAAGATTAATCATGAAAAATGAAACATTAAATACTGAAAGCATCAAAGAACTTCAACAGAAGTTATCATCATTAATAGGGGTCTCTGGTCATGAAGAAGATGTGAGCAACTTTATTCTAAATGAAATTGAAACTCAAGAGTTAGCTGATAAGGTATGGATAGATTCTTTGGGAAATGTTCTTGCTATTAAAGAGGGAAATAATAAAGATAATAGAATATTATTGGATGCTCATATTGATGAGATTGGCTTTATGATCTCCCATATAGAGAAAAAGGGATTCTTAAGATTTGTGCTAATAGGAGGTTTCGATACTAGAATTCTTTTAGGGCAATCTGTTTTTTTAAAATCTAATACAGGGAAAATTTTTCATGGAATAATAGGATCAAAACCACCTCATCTTACATCACTAGAAGAACGAAAAAAGCAGGTCGAAGTTTCTAATATGTATATTGATATAGGATTAGTATCAGAAGAACAAGTACAAGATAACAATATTTCTATTGGAACAACGGGCACTCTATTTTCTCCCTTTGAAGAGTTTCCAAACGGAATGATTAGAGGTAAGGCTTTTGATGATCGTACTGGTTGTAATGTTCTTCTCCAAATCATGAAGCTATTAAAGGAAAGTGAGCAATATGATGACACTGTTCTTTTTAACTTTGCAGTACAAGAGGAAATTGGTGGTAGAGGCGCAGAGACAGGAGCTTATACTTTGAAGCCTACTATAGCATTAGCAATCGAAAATACAACCGCAGGAGATATGCCAGGTATTAGAGAAGCAGAGAATCCAGTTAGCATTGGTAATGGCCCCGCTATAACCGTTGCGGATAGAAATCTTATCTCACATCCCAAGATAAACAATAGGCTTATAAAGAATGCGGAAATCGAGAACATTAAATATCAAATTAAAAAACCTCTTTATGGTGGAACTGATGCTGGAAGAATCCATGTTTCTAGAAGAGGAGTACCTAGTTCAGTTGTATCAGTTCCGTGTAGATATATTCATTCTCCTACATCATTATTAAAACTTAAAGATCTTCATGAAACAATACGATTAGTTGATGCATTTCTAAGAAATCCAGCTAATATTACTCAATAATAAGTTCTTCTTTCTCAGTTTGATGATTAAAAAAGGAAATATCTTTTATTTTAATTTTTTTAATAACTAAATAAGACATTAAGTAGAAAAAGCCCATAAGAACCCAGATCAATACCAGGACTGTTGCGTTTCTCTCATTTGCTCCTGAGAGTAGGAAACCTACAATAAGTGATGCAAAAGCAGGTCCTAATGATCTTACGAATGATGCCAGTCCATAATATGAACCAGAGATCTTTGACATTGCAATGTCAATATCAGGTTCTTCTGAATTTTCTGCCGCTTCATGGACGAGTGCTGCGGTCAATGGAATTGAAAACAGTGGAATCGAATACATAGACCCTAAGACAGTACTCCATGTAATGATATATAATGCATATTGTATTCCAAATGGAAGGAATGCTATTAAGAAGAATGAACCCATAAATGACGCAATTATTGCTAAAATCATAGCATTAGAATATGATTTAAGGATATGGTTCCTTTTTCGCATTTTGATCCAAAATAAATACCACGCGAATTTGCCAAATACTGAGATTAAGGGGTAGGTTAAAAATGCAATGCCAGTAAATTTCAGTACGGAATTCTGGAAAGGCAAGACAAGAAGCCCTAAAGTTTTTCCTGCAAGACCACCAAAAAATCCAGCAATTACTATATATCGAAAACTTACGTTCTTTGCAGGTGTTGCCATTTGACGGAACCTACCGGTAACAGTGATCTTTTCCCTATGGTAATCACCATTTAGATCATGAAAACTCTCATCTACAGAGAAAAAGATTAATAATACCGAAATTAAACCAAATATTGCGAACACAGTTCCTATTATTGGTATAAAAGTGGTAATGATTTTTCCAGATTCGGTCCACCAATAAGGATTTTCAGGATCTCCAAGTAGGCTCTGAACAATCGACGGTAACATTAAAGCTACAACTGATGCTATTATCGAGAATGCTGACCTTACTGAAGCTACTGATTCTCTATTTTTTAGAGTTTGTGATTGTTCGGGTAACATTGAAATATAAACATTAAATAGAAGAGATCTTGAGATAGATCTTATTAAAATTATAACCCAAAAATAGATTGCTGTTGGTAAAAATAATGTATTACCATTTGGACATTTCCAAGGTGGAAGCCAGATAATGATGGTTGTTATAAACCATATTGGTAAGCCAATTAGAAGGAAAGGGCGTCGCTTACCTAATTTTCCTGGTTTTTTATTATCAATAATAACACCAAAAATTATGGCAAAAAACGCACTTACAAGAAGTTGCGTGGATACACCTATGGAAACAAGTATGATGTCTAAATTGATTGTAAATACATAATATTGGAAGATATAAACCCCCGTGAACATGTTTGCTAATGACATGCCTAAATCCCCCATAGAATATCCGAATAATCGTTTTCCTTTTAATTCTCGTGGGACGGGTAAAGTCTCTTCCATAGTTCATCAAAAAACAAAATTCATTATTTTGAAAATTAAAGAGAATAGAAATATTTTACGTTAATAATTTACTATTATGTGTAAAAGACTAATTTCAATTCACTCAATCATTTTTTTTATATCTGCAAGCTTAAAAACTAAATATACTCATTGTTTATAATGCTTTGGGAAAGCAAAATCAGTAATCTCTTTTCCCTACTTACTGAGTTCAATAATGATTAAAAAAAATTGAGAGGAAATTTATTTTTCTTCCTTTTCCTTTTTCCTTTTTTTGATCTTTTTTTGTTGTTCTACTATAACGTTACTGATGAATTGTGTTGTAGAATATGCAGATTCAGCTTCTCCAAGTGTTAATCCGTCGAGTTCATCTTTCATTTCTTCTGCCTCTTCATCCGAAAAGGCCATTTCAGATTGAATGTATTCTTTAGCACTCATTTTATGCCGATCAGTTCTTAATTCAGCACGTTGGAGATAGTAATGACTTGTCATATGGAGTACAGTACCTCCATCTCCAAATTCAAAAGTAATCACGATTGGGGCTTCTCCATATTTTTTCTCCATTTCTACACTAGTTACCAATATTTTAACTTTTTTCTTGTCAATGATTTCAATGGGGTATGACGATGATTCAAGCCACCAAATAGGTTCTTCATTAGCTTTAAATAATCCCTCTAGAAATTTATTAGATTTATCAACTACTTGAACTGCTACGCAATCATCACCCGTGGGTCTTTGATTATATCTCACGACCTCGGGGAATATTTTTTCTAAAATATTCTGGAGAGCCCAATCTGTAGTAAAGAGGAAACCGCCTTTTTTAACGAATTCCTTAACTTTGGGTAAAGCATCGTCATATACATTTCCGGGGCAATTAATAATTAGAATTTGATCAGGATTCAATTCAATTTGACTAACTTCTTCTGGTTGGATCAGCACATAAGGAACATTAATCATATCTAACACAGTTTCTACCCTGTCATATGAACCTGTAACAATAATAATTGAGGAATCTTTGACTTTTTTTAAGATTTCTAAATCTATTGGACGTTCTTTAGCCATTCGCTTCTCTAAAATTTTTGAAGAAGCTTTATATGCCTGTTCCATTTTTTTAAAATCTCCCACTATCTTAACCTTTTATTTTTGATTTATTCCAAATTATAGTTTTGAAGAATATGAAAATCAATATCTATAAACTTTTTCCCTTTGTTCTTAATTTCAAAAAATTTAACATTAATAAATTCCAAAATCCAATTATTCAATATTAGCAGTATCAGTAAATTAATCTAAATTTGACAAAAATGAATAAATTAAATATTGACAAGAAAAAAACAATCCTGATTTCCTTATTTCTCATAATTTTCGTAGTAGGAACAGTTCTAATGTTTATTTTGCCTTTAAATGTTAAAGCTACTTATAACAAAACAGTTAAAACTGTGGATGGAGAAACTATTTCATTTAATGTATTTGAACCAAAAAGAACAGGTGTAAATAAAAAAGCAATAATCTTAGGCCATGGAATAATGTCAAATAAAGAAATGTTGAAAGGTTATGCTATCGAATTTGCTGCTGCTGGTTTTGTTGCGGTTCCATTTGATTTTCGGGGACATGGACAGAGTACAGGAGAACTTGATAGAGACTTATTAACTAATGACATAAATGCTATAGTATCATATCTAAATAGTAGATCTGATATTAATACAAGTGCTCTTGGCTATTTTGGCTTTTCGATGGGAGGTTTTCCAGGAATTGAAGTCGTTAGTGAATCTACTGATTTCCAATGTTTTATTGGAGCAGGAACTCGATTACCTCAAGACAGGAGAAAGGGTAATTCAACTAATCCTCTTAATATTCTCATGATTGTGGGAAGATTCGATGAAGTAATTAATACGAATGAGCTTAAAGAGAATTTATCTTACTATGTAAATGAGCCACCTTCAGAAATCGATGTAAATAGATTATATGGCAGTTTTCAGGATGGAAATGCTTCAATGATTTATCTTGATGACAATAGTAATCATGTGCTAGGAAATTGGGATCCAGATTTTATCAGGGAAGCAAGAAATTTTGCGTTGAATACTTTTCCTGATGTAAGACCGGTAGATGAAAACTTTTATGCTCACACTAGACTTCTAATTTTGTTCCTACAACTCCTTGGAGGTATTGGGTTTTTTGCTTTAATTGTTGATCCTCTTTCACAGCTGATTCTAAAAACAAAAGAAGAAGAATCTTTCACATTCGAAACTGAAGATGAAACTATAGTAAGTTTCGGAGGAAAAACGATTGCGTATTCGTTAATACTCGGTTTTCCTGGGATACTTATATTTGTACCAATTGTTCTAATGTTATCTTTGGCAACTGCGGGATTTATTTCAGCATTATTGTTCGGTCAATCTTTTGGAATTTTAGTTTTACTGTGGAGAATCGGAAAAAAGAAAAATATTAAGTTAAGGGAAATAATAAAGAAACCATTTAAGACTTCAAGCAACAACCTTGTCAGACAGTTCTTACTGGGAGGAATATTGGCAATACTTTTAACTTTCATAATTTATTTATCAGCGGGCTTAAATTATATTGGAATGGTTCCTTCAGTCACTAAAATCCCATGGGTAATAGTGTACTTCATTATTATCTTCATTATTTTCATGATATTCGGATTAGTATTTCATGGAATTCTTCAAAATAAATTTGAAAAGGGCGTTAAACCACTAGTAAAAGTATCTCTTATAATCTCTGGAACGCTTATTCTATATATGCTTACGATTCTTCTGATTTTTTCACTTATTATGGGTAGCTTTTTCTATTTTGGTTCTTTCCTTCCAATTGCGGTACCACTCTTTTTATTGATTGGTTTTGTTTCGACCATTGTGTATGATAAAACTGGAAACATAATACCTGGAGCACTTGTAAACACATTATTTTTTACGTTGTTAATATGTACCATTTCTCCATATCAGAGTGGATTAAGTTTTATCCTTGGATTTTTCCATTGAAATAAATAAACTACTTTTTTTTATTTTTAATTTTATTAGGATTTTCCTCTATTTATTAATCAATTCAA
>JAHLWJ010000198.1 GCA_019057975.1 Promethearchaeota archaeon
ACGATAAAATCACCTCCCTGGTTTTAGATGATGATAAGTTAAATGAGTGGGTAATTGAGAAAATGTGACAAATTGCAGCAAAGCATACTTTTTGATTATACATATAATAAGTTTATATTTCAATAAAAATATTATTACTCTATTTTTTTCCTACTTTTTCTTATCTCTCTTGCCAAAACCGAAGTCTACTTCTTCCTCTATGATGACCCAGAAACAGTTATTATTGAAAATATAAGTAAAGCAGAAGTATCTATAAATATTAATACCGCGATAATTTTTAATTGCTTAATGTCTCACAATGTGATAAATTAAAGAAGACTGATATAAGAACTATAACTTTTAAAAAAATTCTAATGCTAAATTATTAAATAAATATTTAATATTCTATAACTTGATAAAATTTAATATTGTAACCTATATGAAGGTAACAGGAGATATCTTTTCTTTTCAAAAAAAGAGAAAAGAAGCCGAAGAGGCAAGATACCAAAAGTATCCAAACTTTCAGGCAAAAGGACTGTTACCGGACAGAACTCTGGAGAGCTTTATACAAAAAAGCACCGACGGGGCAACTCCTAATCTTTAGGAAAACCCACAAGAGTTTACTAAAAGAGCTATTTCCTAATCACATAGGAAGAATCTTTCAGGTAAAAGGACAGAGTAAGAGAGTAATTTAATTATTTTCTTAATCTGTCCTTTTTATTTTATAATTGATGAAAATCGCTTTATAAATATAAATCTATATTGAGAAAAACAATACAACAATAAAAGAAATAGCTTTTTTGTGAACTTGTGAAGCCTGACCCAAATATCTAACAGTAAAAAGTAAATAAAAAAGGAAATAAACTATATGACGTTGAATAATTATGAAGAAATTGTTACTAATTTTGCATCACCTACTCTTGTTCTAGCGGGACCCGGTGCTGGCAAAACCCATCTCTTGACTGATAGGATCAAGCGTCTTTTGGACAACGGTACAGACAAAGGTATTATAACTGTACTTACATTTGGAAAAGATGCAAACCAACATATGATTAATGAACTTGCTAAACCAAGCGGTTTTAATATCCCATTTGATAAACTACCTTATATTTCTACGATGCATTCTTTAGGTTTTGAAATAGTACGTGAAAAGCCACACGACGTCAATTTACTCAAAACCGACCTCAGAGTTCAAGAGAATGAAAATGTAAAACGATTAATGTATCGAGATGCAGCTTTAATGTTTGGTTATACTGAAGACGATAGTAAGGAAGCTCTTGAATGCAAACAATACGGTGATTGCAAAGAAAACCCCGAAGAAAAAAAATGCCAAATATGTGAGCAGTATTGGAAAATAATGTCGAAATGTAACTATGTGGACTTTGATGATCAAATCCTTTTTGCTTGTCGTATACTAGAGAAAAATCCTACTATTCTTAAAAAATATCAATTCCGTGCAAAACATTTGTTAGTTGATGAATATCAGGATATTAATACAGCACAATTTAGACTAATAGAATTGCTTAGTAGAGAATCCAGAAATGGGTTGTTTGTTGTCGGAGATGATGCTCAAAGTATCTATGGATTCCGCGGTGGCGACCCTAAATTTATCTTGCGTTTTGGAGAAGATTTCCCTGATTCAGAAATTCCACCATTACCATGTAGTTGGAGGTGTCATGAGGAAATAATGTGTGACGCTATTAAAGTTTTAAAAAAATACTACACCGATTGGACTGGGGAACAAAAATTAGAATACAAAGTGCCAAGCGGTGAAGAACCTCAAATATGGCAAATACCTAGTGATAAAGCAGAAGCAAAAATGGTTGCTGTAATTGCTCGGCAATTTATCCAGGAGAAAAAGAGTATTTTAATACTAGTGCCAAAGAAAGAATTTTTCCCTTTGATTACTCAAGAACTATCCAAACGAGGCATAGTATATAGTTGTCCAATAAGTTTCTTGCCTGGAAGAGTGGAAATTGCAAAGCTATTTGTAGATTGGGTAACTATTCCTTCTGATAGTTTTAAAACACGATTAGTTGTTGAAGAACTTATAAATAATGGCATAGCCAAAGTCCCAGGAGCAAGAAAGAACAAAAAATGTAATCCCGAAACTATTAAGAAACGAATTATAGAAGAAACCGAAATTGCTAAACTATGGGAAATTGTAGATAAGAAAAACGATCTATTTTTGGTCATTAAAAATCTAAAAGATCCCAATAAAACCCTTATAAAAATTCGGGATGGGCTTTTGAATTTAAGTGATTTATTTATTAATTTTAAAAAAGAAAAGTGCGGTGAGTTTATCAAACAGTTGGCAGTTGTATCTAGTATTTGGGTTAATCCATCAAAATTAATAGAAGATATAACCAAGATAACGGAATTACTTAATCCTCAAGGTACAACAGGTTTAGGCTGGGTACAGTTAAATACTATGAAAAAAGCCAAAGGTCTTGAGGCAGATGTTGTAATTATGGTAGGTTTAGAAGATGATATAGTGACAAATCCTAGAGGTGATCTTGTTGAAGAATCTCGTTTGTTTTATGTTTCTATGACTCGTGCAAAAGAAAAACTATTTCTCTTACATGCGTTTAAAAGACCTCGTAATATATCATATGGTGATGTCCTAATGGATAAACCAAGATCTCGGTTTCTTGATATTATAGGTAGGAAAAGTGAATGGAAAAGGATATAAGAAGAAAAAAGCGTAATTGACACATCTTAATATGATACAGTGAACGGTTGTACTAACTCAATAATTCGATAATTTTTTGCGGAAAACCTATAGGAGCTAAGGAGTTTCTTAACCGGATGAGTGAAACTTTAGGTATTACCATAGATAGACGTCCTAAATAGGATGTGTCTATTTATCTAATTTTTAGTAAAATACTATAAAAAGTGTATTTATAATGTTATGCACAAAGGGGAATAATTATTTAATGGTATCAACTGCTGAAATTATCGAAAGTTATAAGTGTTTCTTAGAGGTAAAATATCCAACCCATTACAAAAGTTATTGTACTCGCTTAAAGAATAAACCTGAAAGCGCAAAGGCTGAAGCTGTTACTTTTTCAATATTGAGATCTAATTTTAATGATGTGAAGTTGGCTGAAGACATAAGAACGGGGGGTGCCGACTTCATCTGTAGTTCAAATGATGTTACATTTATAGTTGAAGTAACATGTATTGAGACTGAATCAGTAGTTACTCAGTCTGGCTGGAAAAACAAAGTACCTCATACTCCAAATAAGACTGCTTTCTCTTTTGGGATGATAACTCATATGTTGCGGACAAAAGTATCCAGTAAAGCTGCTCAATTATCTGGCTATAACCTTCCTAGAATTTTAATAATTACGAGTGAACATATAGGTGCTGATTTCCTATTGGGTCCTCGTGGTGCCGAAATTTTACTGACAAGTGATAATAAAATTAAAGTTCCAATTGGAAAACCAATTAGAAAGGTCGTCTTAACAACTGATTTAAAAGATTCTGTTTTTTTTAGATTTAAGAATGGCTCTTTGGAATCATGTAGAAAGAGTATTTCGGTAATTCTTCTTCTCAGTATTTTTACTGATAAGTCACTAATTTGCGGCATTTTGCATCCTGATCCGCAGTATGTTTTTCCCATTAAACTTCTTCCTTCAGTTCCATTCTTAAGACTGAAAAAATGGCCTCCTGAAAACAATAAAATCGAAATTGAATGGGTAATTAATACCCCAAAAGAAGAGGAATTTTATCATCGAAAGATAACATTTAAAAACGAAGAATTAAAAAGTATATAATCCACTGGTGGAATAGGATTGGCAAGACGAAAATAGGGACAGATGTACTAGCTCAATAATTAGGTAACTTTTGGCGGACAACCTAAAAGGTCTGATGAGTTTCTTAACCAGATGGTCGAGGCTTTAGGTATTATTATATATAGACATCCCAAAGGAAGAACTCGTAAAATGAAAAGCTAAACCATAAAAAAAATAGGATATGTTCCTATTTAAATTATAAGTGTCTAATTGTTTTCTTTATAGTATGGTTTATTTTTAAAGGTTACTCTATAACATACAGAAGAATCCAATAGAAATAAAACCATAAATAAATTATAAAATTTAATAATGTAAAAAGGTGAAAAAACTATGTTTAATAAATTAATTCCTTCTCATATAAAAAAAGTGGAGTCATTAAATTATAATAATATTATTTTAGTTTACAAAGGCTTCCCAATTAAGTTTTTAATTGAATTGAGTAACGCTTTCCCTTTTTTAAATGATAAAAATACAATAATTGAACAAAATAAAATTAATTTAAGAAGTATTTGGGAAAATAGACGAGAATTAATTATAAAAATACTTAATAAAAATAAAGATATTCATATTTTAACTTATGAAGAATTTAATTTAGTATTCAAAAATTTGCCAGATTTACGCTTATTTAAAGGACAAATTATTGTTTTTGAAAATAACCTGTTCGATGATTATCCAAATCAATCAACGGAAATTTTTGTAGATATCGAGCAGTGTATTGAAAACGATGATTTAAATTTCAAAGAAAATAATCTATTCTCAGAATTTTACTCTGATTCCTCATTTTATAAAGGTGTTAATTTAATTAGATATAAAAATATTAATTTTAATGAATTTAAAAATGTAGAGATAACACCCTTTTTTGATAAAGAAATCATTAATTTTTCCTTACAATACGATGAAATAGAACCAGATGCAGTTTTAAGTGATGATGTAATAATATTTCCATCACCCGATTCCTATCTCGATATAGAGCTTCAAATATTTAGGGAAGATAAAATAACAAAATTACAATTAGTAGTTAATAATATTGCAATATTATCCAACAAAGAATATGAAGAGAAATTAAAAAGATTAAAAATATTAAGTTATATTTTTAAAGAAAATAAAATTGAATTAAAAATATCTGTAAAGAAAAAAATATTTAAAAAAGAATATAGACATGAATTTGAAAATATCTTATATGAATATTGGAAAAGCGATGATTTTAGGGAATTAATTTTCTATAAACATCCTGAAATAGATAAAGAAAAAGATATTATTAGCCAGGGTTCAATTATAGAAGAAATAGTAAGGCAAAGTGAAAAAGCATGTAAAGAAGGGAAAAATAGCTTTAATGATATTTTTCTTACTGCACCTACTGGTTCTGGAAAGTCTATACTTTTCCAGATACCCGCAATATATTTAGCAAATACGTATAAAATGGTAACAATAGTAGTATCTCCTTTAAAATCTTTAATGGTAGACCAGGTTGAATCATTAAAAAATAGAGGAGTAAATTGCGCAACTTTTATTAATTCTGATATTTCATTATTAGAAAGAGAGAATATAATTGAAAAGATAATAGACGGGACAATATCAATTCTGTATTTATCTCCGGAATTATTATTGTCATATAATTTAAAACATTTTATTGGAGATAGAAAAGTAGGGTTATTAGTTATTGATGAAGCTCATTTAGTAACAACATGGGGAAGGGATTTTAGAGTAGATTATTGGTATTTAGGAAATTATATTAGAAAGCTACGCAAATATAGTGAATACGCATTCCCAGTTTTTGCATTAACAGCGACCGCTGTTTTTATGGGAGAAAACGATATCGTTTTTCAGACTGTAGAAAGTTTACATATGCAAACCCCCACGCTATTTATTGGCAATGTAGTCAGAAAGAATATAAATTTTGAAATAGGGAAATTCAAATATAAAGGTAGTCATGAAATAAGCAAAATAGAAAGAACTAAATATATAATTCAAAAGAATATTGATAACCGTATAAAGACAATAGTATATTTCCCATGGATTACACAAATTAAAAGTGTAATAAATGAGCTTGATACTGAATATACAGAAAAAATAGGCGAATATTATGGTGATTTAGATAAAACTAGAAAACAAATTGTTTTAGAAAAATTTCAAAATGGCGAAATATTGATAATCCTCGCAACTAAAGCATTTGGAATGGGAGTTGATATACAGGATATTAAAGTAATTTATCATCATGCACCTTCTGGTAATTTATTAGATTATATTCAAGAAATTGGCAGAGCTGCGCGAGAAGAAAATATTACGGGTATAGCAAAAACAGATTTTTGTGAAAAAGATTTAAAATTTACTAGGATTCTACATGGCTTATCTTCTATTAAACAATACCAAATAAAATTTGCGTTGAAAAAAGTATGGGATATTTATTCATATAAAAAAAGTCAAAATTTCTTGGCTTCTATAGATGATTTTGGTTTTATTTTTAGTGACCAAATTAAAGATTTAGAAACGAAAGTAAAAAGTACTTTAATGTTATTAGAAAAGGATTTAATTAAAAAATATAACTATAATGTGATTCTTGCCAGACCCAAGAGTTTGTTTTCTGAAGTATTTGCATGTGTGCCCGAAAAAATTGAGAAACAATTTTTAAATAAATATGGAATGTCTTGTCATAAAGTAAGTGCGATAAAAGAAAATTATCGAGCTGGTTTCGGTAAGAAACCTACTACTATCCAAGATATTGGAAATATTTATCAAATAGAGTTGAATAAAATATGGGAAAAATATTTTGTCGAAGAAAGTTTTCCTATGGTAAAAAGAAAATTTTTTGAAAGAAAATTATTTTGTGATTTCGCTGAAAACATTGTACCCCGCTATAGGTTAACTATTAATTTAAATCAATCGAAAAATGAAACAATGACAAAAATTGAGGAATATTTTACTAAAATTGATAATGTTTTTAAAAAGATACAAGGAAAGTTTTTTACAAAAGTGCAACTATTAAATTTATTAAAAGAAGATTTTGAAGATGAAATTTTTCGAAGAAGAATTGTTGATTTAATTTTAAATCTATATACTTCCCCTAGTGAGTGGGGTGAAACTGGTAAAGGCCTAAAATTTGATACTTTTTTACAATCTAAAAGAGTTGAGTCTGGAGATCTATCATTTAGGGTTGTAAACCGAGCTTACATCAAAATAAAATCTTTAGTTCTTGGTAAGCTTAGTTCAATGTTTAAAGATGAAAATGTTTTAAAATATTGCAAATATATAGCAACGGATGATAAAGAAAGCGAATTCCGTATAAAAATATCATACTTATTAGAGTCTTTTAATTTAGGCAATTATTCAATTGTTGGTGGGCAGTTACCCCAAATTTTCATCCGTGTTAATGATCCATATATACTTAAGCAATTAATGCTGGATAGAAAGTATACAAATCAAATATTACAAGAAATAGAAAATAGATATAAAAGTTCTGTAGAAATAATGAATTACTTTTTTACCGAAGATATGAATAGTAATAGCAGATGGGGTTATGTCGAAAATTATTTTTTAGGGAAAAAGTAAAATAAGAAACATCTAGTTTGGTACCATATTCTTATTATATATATTCCCTTGCTTTTCTTAGATAAATCTTGTTTTAAGATTTCATATAAAACTTCAAAAAATATATAAAATGATTAAAAATTTAAATTTATTATTTACAAAAAAGAGGATTTTTTATTTTTTGTAGAATTAATTATCAATAGATTCCTAATTTAAGTTAACTAATATTAAAATATTAGTATATTAGGATTAATTTTACATATTAATATAAAAATATATTGTAAATTTATTTAATTATTTCATTGTTAAAAAGGTTATATAAAATGAATAACAAAATAACTCAAGAATATTATTATAATCTTGGTATTTCCAGGAGCATACTACAATTATTAAATAAAGAGCTAAAATTGCAAGCTTATAATAGATTAAGTACTTTTGCAAGGCAGAGAAGAATAGAGGCACTTTACGAAGCACTTAGTTGGGAAAGGGGGGGTAGTCAAGAAAATCGTAGAGTAACTAACCTATATAAATTAGATGATTACATAGTAGGTGTTGCCAAACCTGGGAAGGAAGCAGCGCCTGATTATAAAAGTTGTAGACATTACATTACCCATGAAAAAACAAATAATCCTAATGACATGTTACCTTTTATTTTAAAATCAGGTGGAGTTCTTGGAGAAAATATGACATTTGCGGGAATGTTTGAAAGATTAGAAAAATTAATACGGGCAGATATG
>JAHLWJ010000199.1 GCA_019057975.1 Promethearchaeota archaeon
ATAAACCGCCTAGAACAGAACTATCTTTATTCAGGAACCCTCGTATGATGAGACGTTAGAATAGAATTTTATAATTTATAAAATTCAGATTTTTTTTTTAATTTTTTTAAATTTTTTTAAATTTTAAGTACGTAAAACTGAAGAATTTGCCGAAATCTCTTTTTCTAATATTTTAAGATAAAAAAAAGAATTAAAAAAAAATTTATAAAATACTTCCTTATTCATTAAGATTTATTTTTTTATTCCAAGTTTGTCTTTCCACTCTCTATAGCCACTAGTTTCTCGTCCTCGATGTATGGCTTTTTGCCCCATCTCTTTCTTGTAGATGTCTCTTAGTGTTCGCTCATCAGAACTCTTAATTGCTTCTTTTTTTATGTTTTCCTCAATTTCGATCTCTTCTTCTATTTCTTTAACGTGGCTTAATACCCAGAACACACCCTTATTCCATATCATGATTCCAATAAAAATGATAACAACAAAAATAAAGACAAGTAGTCCTACCCACATGATCCACATTCCCGGGTAATCCTTGAATTTTTCAACTTGCCAATCCCAGACTTCTTGAACTACATCCAAGAATGCTGATGGAAGAAGTCCTATAACAACACTTATAAGGGTTATATATAGACCTAATAGAGCAACGCCTATAAGCATGCGTAGTCCATAGTAGTCTGTCCATTTGTTTGCAATTAGACGATCTTTAAACATTATCTGGCATAATCGTACCATTCCTCCACGAAAAAGGGTATAGAAGAGAACTAATAAAAATAAATGTCCTGTAACTGCTCCTGCTATAATAGCTATCTGAAATCCAAGATCAAGGTCTAACCAAACATCCCAAGCACCTTTAGAAAATAAAAAATTAATGAGAACTCCCCATACACCTAGTACGACTATTACCGTACCAAGGATAAATCCATAATAAATCACTTTTGCGTAGCGTAGATCCCATGAACTATAAACATCAAGTGGATTGGGTTCTCGATCCGGAGCTTTTCTTCCTGTACGCGGCATAATTATTTCATCTTATGATTTTTTTTTAAATTTAGATTAAGTTTTTAAAATCCTATATTTTTATAATTGGTTATTCTACTATTTATTTTTACTTAGTAATTATTAAAAAATTACCACTCTATAACAGCTTGACAGAAAGTACATGTTGGAACTTTTTCTTCTAGTTCTTCACCACAATATGGGCAGAATATTTTATCTTCTCCTGGTTTCTCCTTTGTTGGTTTTTTTCTTGCGGGTTTTTTCGCAGGTTCTTCCCCCTCCTCAATCCCTGCTTTGTCGAGCACTTTCTCTTTTGGAGTCATTTCCTCAGGTTTCTTTTTTGGTTTTTCGAAGGGTTGATCTGATTTAACTATTTTAGTGTTACAAACTGGACAGTATTCTTTAAGTCTAGTAGAGAGATATATTGCTAAAATAATTGCGCCAATCCCGATTGTAGCGACTATAACAATAACCCAGATAGTTTTCTGCGTTCTTGTTAATGGTTTTCTGCTAGGCTCTTCTACCTCATGTTTGCATATATTACAATAGTTATATTTTATTTTCGGTGACATTTCTACCCAACTTTGCATGTTTAATATGTGTTTTTTAATGAAAGATTATTTTAATTAAAAAACGTTTATATTACCTAATAATCAAGTTCTTTTAATAAATTATTATATTCTTTTTATATGATCTAAAGTTGCTTGAGAATTCATTTTATATTGAAACTTATGGCTGTGCTTCAAATAAAGCAGATTCTTATATTATTTCAACAATTTTATCAAATTCAGGTTATGTTCAAGCAAAATTAGAAGATGCTCAATTTCTAATTATTAATACGTGTGCGGTCAAAGAACAGACTGAAAACAAGATAAAGGAACGATTGAAAAAATTACATGAATTATATTGCAATAAATCTAATATTTATATCATAATTGCTGGTTGTTTACCCCACATCACCCCTGAATATATTAATGTTATTAAAAAGATTATCCCATCATTTTCAGCTATTATAGATTTAGATAATTTTAAAGAACTTCCAGAAATATTTGATGAAATTAAACTTGGTAATAAAAATCGAATTTATAAATCAGAAAGATCAATTGATAAGGCAGAAATTTTAATAAATCATCCAGTTGGAAAAATAACAGGAATAATACCAATTTCAGAAGGCTGTCTCGGTTCTTGCACTTATTGTTGTGTTAAGCATGCAAGAGGGAAATTATATTGCTACAATCCTAAAAATATTGTTCAAAATGTCAAATATCAATTAGAACAAGGGATCAAACAGATTTATTTAACTTCCCAAGATTGTAGTATTTATCAATACCAAGGGACTCAATTATCGAGTTTAATAAAAGATATTATTAGTTTAGATTTTAAATTTTATTTGAGAATTGGAATGATTAATCCAAGTTTTTTAATCAATAATACAGAACAATTAATCTCAATTTTCAAACAACCAAAAGTATATCAATTTCTACATATACCTATTCAATCTGGGAGTAATAGGATTCTTAAAGAGATGCAAAGAAAATATCTAATTTCTGATATCTTAGATAATCTTGAACTTTTAAGAAATGAATTTCCTCATCTTACAATTTCCACAGATATCATATGTGGTTTTCCTGGTGAAACGGAATACGATTTCTATAGAACTATAAATTTTATAAAATGGCTTAAGCCTGAAATTTTAAATATTTCAAAATTTACTCCTAGACCTGGCACAAAAGCAAAAAACATGAAGCAGCTAGATAGTAAATTAATAAAAGAAAGGTCAATAAGATTATCGAACGTTTTTAGGAATAGTCTAGAAACCATCAATAATACTTGGAAAGGATGGGAGGGAGAAGTCCTGTTATTGCATAAGGGATCTGAGAAATTCCAAGCTTTTAGCAGAAATTTTGCTTATAAAAATGTATTTATCAATGATTTTAATGGTGTTTATGGCAAATTTGTTAATGTCAAAATAGAACACGTTGAAGGTTTCAATTTGTTTGGAAAAATTATTTAATAAAAATTCTTACTAATCCAAGCAAACTTCCTATTATGTTAAATACAATTTGCAATTCGCTAACAATAGATTTAAATATTATTCGTCTATAATCAAAAATATGCCATTTAAAGTTTTATTCATTGCACATGCACCTGATGCAGAATATAAAAAACATAGAAGTTTAATTGATACTGGAATGTATAAATTGTATTCTATAGTGGTTAGAACCCAAGAAGAGGCAGTACAAGTATCCAAAGATTATCTGCAAAACGAGTCAATAGAAGCGATATTATTGTGTCCTGGATTCAAACATGGTGATGTAGCTGAAATTTTTAAAGCTGTAGAAGGTAAAGTTAGTGTAAATGTAGCAAGAGGAGATGGCCCAAGTGGCAAGATTTCTGCGGAAGCTAGGAAAAGAGCAGGATATTTTCGTTAATAATTAAATCTTATGTAATTAACAAGATAAAATGACTAATTATTTCTCAGTTAATCTCTTCCTAATTTAAAAACTTCTAAAGCTTTTTTAGCTATAATATTACCCCATTCTTGTACAAAATGTCCTGCGTCTTTGATTTCCATCGGCTTGGGGCATCTTGGTATCATTTCTCTTAAGATCTCCATCATGGGGGGGCCAAGTACAGGATCTTGCATTCCGACAGCCATAAAAGATTCTCCATTCCATTTCTCTTGGAACCAATCACGAGCTTTTCTTGATATTTCAGCACCTGGAGCATCAAAACTAGTTGGAACTAATTGGGGAAATCTCCTAACCCCTGCTTTATATTTAATGTCAAGAAAAGGAGCATCATAAGCTGCAACTTCTTCAAGGGTCAAGTGCCGTGTCACACTGCTAATTAAACGCCCTGCGTCAATATCAGGAGTGCTACTCATAAATGATCGAAATGCTTTAAATCCCTGGGAAATTTCAAAATCTCCGGTACCTAGTATAGTGTTCATTATTATTAAACGTTTAAATTTATTATGGAATTCCATTGGTAATGTAAGGCCTAATAATCCCCCCCAATCCTGACAGACAAGTGTCATATTATTCAAACCTAAATAATTTATGAATTCTATAAGCGAATTTCGGTGAAAATCAAACGTATAAATTTCATCTTTTACAGGTTTATCAGATCTTCCAAATCCAAAAAAGTCTGGAGCGACAACGCGATATCCCGCTCCTAAAAAAATAGGAATCATTTTGCGATATAAATAACTCCATGTAGGCTCTCCATGAAGACAGAGAAATACCTCATTAGAATCTTTTGGTCCCTCATCATAATAGCACATTCTTAAATCTTCATAGCCTTTAAGATCTTCAATGTAGTGAGGTTCATAGGGAAAGTTAGGAAGATTAACAAACCTTTCTTCTGGAGTTCTTAAAAATTCAATCATCTAAGATCAAATAGCAATAAGTATATTATATTTTAAAATATGTTTGAATATTAATTGATTTAATCTCATTTTAACTTTTCAAGAGAAATTAGATTATGACTAAAAAATTATATTGGGAAAATCCATATGAAACTAAGTTTACAGCAAAAGTAATATCAATTAAAGAATCTGGTTTTGTGCTTGATAAAACTTTATTCTATCCTGAAAGTGGGAATCAATCAAGCGACAGGGGATATATCAAAATTGAGGATTTTAAATTTAAGATTGAAGAAGTAAGTAAGGACGGCGATGAAATTATACATCATATTCCATCAGATTTAAAAGACAAAATCAACATAGGAGATAAGGTGGAGGGTGAAATAGATTGGCAATATCGATATGGTTTGATGAAAGCTCACTCATCTCAGCACGTATTTTCAGCGGTTCTAAAAAATACATATGATATTGATACAATGCGTGCAAATCTTAATCATGAAGAAGTATTCCTTCAAACGTCTCAAAATTTAGATTATGAACAATTAAAAGAAATATTATATGAAGTAAATAACATTTGCACCTCAAAAAATTATCGATTAAACCCAGAGATTATTCCTCGTGCCAAGGCTGAAGAAATAGCTCATAAGATAAGAAGTCGAATTCCGAAAGAACCTCAAGTTCGCTTAATGGAGATTGAGAATCTAGATCTAGTGTGTTGTGGTGGAACTCATGTTCAAAATACGACAGAAATAGGCTGCCTATTCATTTATGATTTTAAAAAAGGGAATGAGATTAGATATTATGTAGGAAACAAAGCGACGCTGAATTACTCTAATATTAATATTAACATAATTAATTTAGCTAATAGTTTAAACATACCCATTTTAAAAATACGAGAGATCGTAAAAAAACGTTTGGAACTCCTTGAAGATGTTCAAAATCAACAGAAAGATTTATCCTATAAGTTTCTGGATGCTATTTCAAAATCCCCTTATAAAATAATTAATAATATCTCTTTGTTTTATCTCGATTTAGATATAGATATAAAAATTCTAAATAAATCCCTAAGTATCTTTCCTCAAAATTCTCTTATTATTGTATTGATGGGAAATAATAAGTTAAGATTACTTTCTTTGAATGAAAATATAGATGCAAATAAGATTTTACAAAATATTATTCAGAAATATGATGGTAAAGGAGGGGGAAATTCTAAATCTGCCCAAGCTGTTATAGGAAAAATGCCTGAAGATCTCTTATTTGAGATAGAACAATTAATCAATAAAGAATTAGTAGTAAAATAAAAAGGTGGTGTTATTTTAACCCGTGCTTCTCTAAAAATGCTGTTAACCTTGTACGATGGAATTTTAATCCTAAATCATCCGGATTTTCACCAAAAGCAAGGGCTAATAATTCAGTTATGTATAATATAGGTATACCAAAAGTTTTTTCGTCTATTTTTTCTGCTTTTTTCTGGTTATTATCTAATTGTTGGAAACATGCGGGACAATTAACAATTATAGCTTCTGCGCCAGCATTCATCGCACTAGTTAATTTATTTGATAATATTTGCATAGCGGGTTCTTCTTCTATATTGCCAACGCCAGTGCCGCAGCATAGCATTTCTTCTTCATAATCAATTGGAATCGCACCTGCAGCCGCTACAATTTCTCTTAATTTAACAGGCTTCATAGGATCATCGGTTTGGACTTTTTCGGAAGGTCTATTGTAGTGACACCCTGTATGGCAAGCAACCTTTAGACCAGATAAATCTTTTTTAACAAATTCTTTAATTTTTTCTGCTCCAAGTTCATGTAAAACTTCTACAAAATGCTTCACATTGATTGTACCTTTAAATTCTCTTCCAACGGTTTTCAATAATTTATTTATTTTCTCTTTTTCATGATCATCATGTTTCAATTCTTCATTAACAATTTTAAGAGTTTGAAAGCATCCATTGCATAAAGAGATAATATTTTTTCCTTCATCTTCTGCGATCGTAAGATTTCTTGCGCCCATTGCTAACCAGCTAAGGTGATCAGTGCTATTGAAACCAACTGGATCCGGACAACATGCAAATGCAGCATCAGAAGTGTTAATTCCTAATTTATCAAAAACCTTTCTTGCAGATGCCTCAATAAACGGAATTCGATTACCAATGACGCATCCTTGAAACATCTTGTATTCTTCAGCTTTAGCCATAATATTTACACTTTTTTAGAGTTAATTTTTATAATTTGTAATCGTAATACTTAATATTTAGATCTATTAAGAATTAATTAAAAAATTTGTTAAATAATTCAATAAGTTCCATATTACACACAAGAATAAAATAAAAATAGAAAAAAATAGAAAAAATTTTGTCGTTTAATCTTTCTTTAACTTTATTCGTGCAATTATTGTAAGTAATATACCCAAGAAACCATAACTACCGTGGACTATTCCTGAAACAATTCCTTCTACCTCTTCGACTATTGATCCCTCAAATATACCTGAAATAAAAAAGATTAATAAACTAATTAAACCCATACCCGCACCTAGACTAATTAGGAATTTTCCTAATCTATAATGATCCATCGCAACAATAAGAGCTCCTATGATAACAGATATTCCTCCACCCATTGCTACATATCCTAAGATCTGTATAACAAGGGCTACAATCTTAGCTACATCTTCTCCAACATCAGCCTCAATTAAATCAAAAAGTGTTTCAAAGAAAGCTATACTTCCCACAACGGAACTAATAATCATTAAAATTCCGCCGATAATACATAGTAAAATCCATTTTTTGTTTTCCATTATTATTTAAACCTCTTAGATTTAGATTTATGTAATTTTAGTTGTTTGAATAAAATATAAAAGCTTTTTCTATAATTTAATAGTCTCAAAAATTAGCTATTTTTTATGATTTAAAAAGTTGGAAAGTTAGGTTTCAATCCTTTCTGGATGAGTATAAATATTCATTCTGGCTCCACGCGCAAAGCCTATCAATGTAATTCCATAAGCGAAAGCTAATTTGATACCCGATTCTATTGCTGCAGAGAATGAAGCCACAATAGGGATTTTTGCTCGTACTGCCTTTAATACTGAATCACTTGTTAGCCGACCGGTTGAAGTTAAAAAAACGTTTTCAAAGCTATGTTTTTTCAGTAGCATTTCACCAATTACTTTGTCAATTGCGTTATGTCTACCAATATCCTCTTTTACAGCGAATAAATTTCCTTTAAAATCAAAAATAGCAGCACCATGACATCCCCCAGTTTCTCGATATAATGGAGTATTTATTTGCATTTTCTTTATAGCAGAGAAAATGATATCAGATTTAATTTTAATTATGTCTTCAGACCACAGTTTCTCTTTTACGTCTTCCTCATCCAATCTACTTTTAATCAATTTTCTCCAAGGTGATGATATACCACAGGTCGTATCAACAACTCTGCTTACTGGATTCATATCAATATCTTCAATTTTAAAGTCGACTGTATTTTGTAATTCGATATAAATATTATTTTCTAATTCTGATATTTTTATATCTTTAACATCATCAACAGAATTTATTATCCCTACAGAAAATAAAAATCCAAATGCTAATTCTTTAAGATCCTTAGGCAAACAGATGATATTCACCAATGGTTCTGAATTAATAAAGATATCAATAGGGCTTTCGATAAGAA
>JAHLWJ010000018.1 GCA_019057975.1 Promethearchaeota archaeon
ATGATGTGGCGATCCTTATATAGGTTATATCTGCATGCCACAGCTGATCTATCCTGTATGGCACAAGGCCATCTATTAAGTTGGGATACTTTCTAAGACTGTGAGAGGAGTCTGTAGTGGCTTTAAAAGCCTTTCTGGCCCTGCACAGTAGGTTTTTATCTCTCATTAGCCTTAGAACCCTTTTATGGTTTACCTTAATATCGTCGCGGTGTAGCTGGACAGTTACTCTTCTGTAGCCATAAGAGGGAAAGTCCAGGGCAATCTCTTCTATCCTTTCAGCAAGGTCCATGTCTGAAGGCTTACCTTTGGGCTTGTAGTAATAAGTTGATTTGGATATTCCCACTATCTGGCACCCCCTTTTGACTGTTCCCAGTCTCTTGAGGTTACAATTGATAAATCTTCTTTTTTTTCCTTGGTATTAAGATCCCTGATCTTTTTTAATATCTCATTTTCCAGGGTGAGCTTACCAAGTAACCTTTCAAGCTCCCTTATCCTTAATTCAAGCTTTGCCATATCATTTGAACTTACATTTTCAAAGAACTTACCGGCCCTGTAGTCCTTCTTCCACTTGTTTATTAGTACCGGTGATATCTTGTACTCTCTTGCCATCTCTGCCTGTGTGGACGTACCCGATACAATCGACTCTACTACCTGTTTCTTAAAATCATTACTAAAGCTTCTTCTTACTCTCATCTGATGAGACCTCCTATCTCTTGACTTTCTCGTCTCACCAGCTATTCTATCTTTTAGTTAATACTGTGTCTAATTGTAGGGGTTCATCCCAATAAGCGAATTTTTTATAAGAAAAAAGAAAATAAAAGCCTGCATCCCAATTTTGATAAAAAATATCCTAAGATGGAGTACTGGTCTTAAGAAGTCCCAATAACATACCATTGGTCTTTACCTAAGAGTAATTGTTTTATGATAAGATCTCTAATAATCCTACCTGTTAGTCTAAAAATACTTTTTGAATGAAAATCAAAATTTTTTATATAATAAAATCCTGATGGTGCTGGCCAATAACTATATTTTTTTAATAATTTCCATCCTGAGTTTTCAAACATCTTTTTTATGGATTTTGATGAGAAAAAGTGAAGATGACCAATAGGTCTAATCATATTCCACTTACCTTTTTGTATCTTGGCAATAAGAACATCCTTATTTGGGAAACACATACCAATGATTGCACCTTTATTGGATATTTTTTTTATCTTAATCATCATTTCTAAGGGATTTTCAAGATGTTCCATTACATCTTGCAATATTATTACATCAAATTTTATGCTATCTGGAATATATTTGATATCTTCTACAATATTTTTACCTGAAGGTTTCCATTTTGCTGGATCAATGCCGTAACTTAAATTAAATTTTCCTTTTAAAAAATTAAAAAGTTTTCCAGAGCCAACACCAATTTCAAGATAATTCAATTTTTTTGTATTTTTAATATTATATAAAAAACGATTAGCATATTTTTTTATATCTTTATTGGGCAATGTGCAGGTTTCTTTGCAGTATTTACTTGTAATAAATTCTGAACATTTTCTATAAAGTTCTATAAGGTAATTTTGTTTTGGCATAGGGTCAATCCACCAATGTTTGCAATACTTGCATTCCCTTAGATTTAAAGTTTCAATGGAATTGGGATTTATTGTTTTAACAATATCTATTAATTTTGATGTACTTTTACAGATTGGGCAATTTTTATGATTATATAGTTGATCTTTTTTTAATTCTTCCAATCAATCTTATTCCTTATTATTAATATATTTATTTCAATTCAGTTTTAATTTTTTAATTCTTTTATATAATACTGTACATATAATAAAATTTCAGCATAAATTATCTGTATTTTATCACTATTTTAAAAAGTTATTATTAAAATTTTTGTAATTTATTTTTATTTAAATTATGATTTGTATTATCTAAAAGAATGAGGAGGGTAAATGCACGATTCGGCGATTGATAAGATGAAAGCTTTTGTAAATGAATACTTTAGAAAAGGAAAGGTTATCTAAAATAAGTGAATTTTTTGTTAGAAAAAGAATAATAAAAGCTTGCATCCCAATTTTGATAAATAATATCTTTGGTAAAAAAGCTGCAAAGATAATTTTTAAAATATATCCTAAGATGGAATACTGGTCTTAATTATTTAGTACTGTAGGTTGAATCACGAAATTATTATCTAAATTTTTAAAAGGGTAATTAAAAGTAATTTGAAAATTTTTAACGATATTGATGGAATTAAAATTTTATAAAATATGTCAGTCAATTTTTTTGATTTCGAAAACAACTGTACCACCTCCAGTATATTTACAGGGGTCTAAACACTGAACAAAAGCGCTTTTGTCTTCTCCTTTAATTGTGTTATTGTTATCAATATTATTTTTATATGCATCATCATATCTTTTATAATTTTTCTTTTTTGTAAGACCTAAATTGGCTGGATCTACATCATTACTTAATGCAACATAATAAGGAAAAATAGAGGCAAGTGAGTGCATGCAAATTGCATTTGTCTTCTGCAAATTAATTTTGTAGCCTTCATCCAGAACAATTTCATCGCCAATTTTATAAACTGGGCAATTGTCAACAATTTCTATTACCTTAATTATCAAGCTTTTCATTTTTTAGATTTATTAACCTTCTTATTGGTTTAGGTTTTAAAAATTTTAATGTATTTATATAAAAAAATCATTGGTTATGCTTTTATTATTATATTTTAAATAAAATTCTTAAATAAAGTAAGCTTAAAAGTAAAGACTCAGTAAATTGGTTCTTAATAATTGTAAATATTAAATTATTTTAGTATTATAATCTATCTTGAAGTAGATTTTAAGTTGCCTTATATTTGAACATTATAAATTTAAGTAAAAAATAAAGTTGAGATTTGATTAAAAATTTAAATAAAAGATTTAGTCTATAAAAAATAAGAAAACTAATTTGATATAAATGTGAAATATTATGAAACCAGGTTCAACACTATTCAAAAAGATGTTTATAAAAAAATAAAGCTGAGGTAGAGTTTTGGTTTAATAACTAAAGTAGTTTTTAATAGGTGTCTTAATTAAACTATAGATTGGTATATTAAATATGTCTCAAAACAGTGAAAATTTTCTAATAATAGAAGCAGGTAAAACTGAAAAGCATTACTGGTTTGATCTTTGGAGATATAGAGAACTTTTCTATTTTTTATCCTGGAGAGATATACTTGTAAGATATAAACAAACAGCCATAGGTGTTGCATGGTCTGTCATCCGTCCTGTTCTAACCATGATTGTATTTACTATTATTTTTGGCAGGATTGCAAAACTGCCTTCTGGTGATATCCCTTACCCTATTTTAGTATTTGTTGCAATGCTACCATGGCAATTATTTGCAAACTCATTAACACAATCTAGTATGAGTTTAATTGGAAATGCAAATATGATATCAAAAATTTATTTTCCCAGAATGATTATGCCAGCTAGTTCTATAATAGTAGCATTTATTGATTTTTTTATATCTTTTACAATACTTGGAATAATAATGGCCTGGTATAGATTTATACCCAGCTGGAGGATTATTTTTGTTCCGGTATTTTTATTAATTGCTTTTTTAGCTTCTTTCGGAGTAGGTCTTCTGTTCTCTGCTCTTAATGTAAAATATAGAGATTTTAAATATATAGTACCATTTGTTGTACAGTTTGGGTTATATGTATCTCCAGTTGGTTTTTCAAGTGATGTTATACCAGATAAGTGGAGGCTTTTATACTCAATTAATCCAATGGTAGGAGTAATTGATGGATTTAGATGGTGTATTATTGGACAAGATATAAGTTTTTATAAACCAGGGTTTATACTTTCAATAATATTGACAATTCTTATATTAATAATTGGTATAATTTATTTTAGAAAAACAGAAAGAACTTTTGCTGATAGAATTTAATTTATATGAGTGAAGTAATAATTGCAGAAAATTTAGGTAAAAAATATATAATATCTCACCAGGCAGAAGCCCAATATACTGCTCTTAGAGATGTTATTGCTGATGGTGCTAAAAGGCTAATTAGAAGAAAAAATCAAAAAATACCAAAAAGAGAAGATTTTTGGGCTTTAAGAAATGTATCTTTTAAAATTAATCAGGGAGAAAGAATAGGAATAATTGGAAAAAATGGTGCTGGAAAGACTACCCTTCTTAAGCTATTATCTCGTATTACAGAACCTTCAGAGGGTAGAATAAAAATAAAAGGAAGGGTAGCAAGTTTACTTGAAGTAGGTACAGGCTTTCATCCAGAATTAACAGGAAGAGAAAATATATATTTAAATGGAGCAGTTTTGGGTATGACAAGATCTGAGATAAAGAAGAAGTTTGATGATATAGTTATTTTTTCTGGTGTAGAAAAATTTTTAGATACACCGGTTAAGCGTTATTCATCAGGTATGTATGTTAGATTAGCTTTTGCTGTTGCTGCACATTTAGAACCAGAAATTCTATTAATTGATGAAGTCTTAGCGGTCGGAGATGCAGAATTCCAGAAAAAATGTCTTGGCAAAATGGAAAATATATCTTCAAAAGAGGGCAGAACCGTGCTTTTTGTTAGTCATAATATGAATGCCATAGAGCAGTTATGTAATCGTTGTTTATTAATTAAAAATGGTAATTTAAAAATAGATAGTAAAGATGTAAGAAAAGTAACTAGTGCATATTTGTTTGGTGAGAAATTGGAAAAAGATTCTAGCGAGTGGATTAATAATGGAAAAAATGAGTATAAAAATGAATGGATAGTACCAACGAGGTTTTTTATTACAAATTCAGATAGTTCAAAGCTGAGTATACCAATTAGTAATAATAATGATATTTGGTTGAATATTGAAATAGAAATTAAGGAATTTGATCTAGCTTTAATGATAGGTTATGCGCTTTATAATGAAAAAAATGATCTACTTTATTTTTCTTGTTATACCGATGTTGAAGAGAAGTTTTGGCCTAATTTAGATGAAGGGAAGTATCATTTTAAAACAAAGATACCAAAGAGATTTTTAAATGAAGGTAAATATAGAGTTGAACTTATAGCATGTTTATATAAAAGGTTTTGGATTTTTGAGCCTGGAATTAATTGTCCTACAATTAATATTATAATTCAGGGTGGTTTAAGTGATTCACCTTATTGGAGGGAAAAAAGGCCAGGGATTTTAGCACCTGCTTGTGAGTGGATAGTAAAACCTATTACAGGTATTAATAATTGATTAATATTATTTTACATCTAAAAAATAAAAATAATCAATGGAAAAGATATAAATGTGATTGCTCTGACTCAGATTAATATAAATCGAGTGATGATTTATATAATAGGTAAAAAAATATTAGAATTAATTTTTACTTTAAAAATTTTTTATGAAAATATTATTGAGTATACTTAAAAAAATAATAAGAAAATTTTTTTATATTCTTAAAAATTCTCAATTTTTTACTTATATTTCTTTTTTCAAAAATGTTTTTAACCTCAATTATTTTTCCATATCGTTTTCTCAAGAAGGTGAAGATATGATTCTAAAAACAATTATCAATAATGAATCCAGTAGATTTTATATAGATATTGGAGCACATCATCCCAAAAGATTTTCAAATACTTACTATTTTTATAAGCAAGGTTGGAAAGGTATAAATATTGATCCGTTGCCGGGAGTTATGAAACTTTTTAGCAAAGTAAGACCAAGAGATATTAACTTAGAGATTGCAATAGGAATTAGAAATGAGGAATTAACATATTATATGTTTAACGAGTCAGCACTAAATGGTTTTTTAGATGAAGAGAAGTTAAATGATATTATTAAGAATGGTTATATACTATTAAGCAAAAAAAATATTAAAACAAGGACATTAAAAGAAGTTTTAGAAAAATATATGACTAGTAATATTATTATCGATTTTATGACAATAGATGTTGAAGGAATGGAATTAGATGTATTAAAATCTAATAATTGGGAAAAATATAATCCTGAAATTTTGCTGGTTGAATTTTACGGTAATACTACTTTTGAAAAAATTGGGGAAAATCCAGTATATAATTTTTTGCAAAAAAAAGGCTATACATTAATTGCAAATACTAGAAGAACTTTCTTTTTTAAAAAAAATAAATAAATTCCTATTAGAAATTCATTTTTTAATAAAATTTTAGGCCGTTTAGTTGCATTTATTTAAAAGCTATTTTGCAAGTTTTGTCAGTCTATAAAAAAGGTTAAAATAAGGTATGGAATTATACACTATTGCAGAAATGGCTAGAATGTTAAAAATACCTGAAAGCACACTAAGGTATTACAGGGATAGACATTTAGAATATCTACCTTAAATAGGATCAGGCCATAAGAGACGCTACAGGAAAGAGGCATTAGAGGCCTTGTGGTTAATTTGCGAACTTGCAAATAACAGCAGAACCGCAGAAGAGAGATTGAAGAGCAATTACAAGCACGTTTTAACAAGCAAATAGAGGTTAATGAAGTAACCGCAGTAACAACAGCAGGGGAACAGCAGTTAAAAATATTCAATGTTTTAGATAAAATAGCAGACCAAAAAAAGAGATCCAGGAACTTCGGGAAGATGTAAAAGAGTTAAAAAAATATATTAAAAATAACAGGCTTTCCTGGTGGCAAAAATTAATAATAAAATAATAAATATCAAAAAATGTTAGAAATTTTTAAAAAAATAGCAAAGACGACAAAATTTATAGATAATAGCATTAAAAAGAGAGGTCTTATTATTACCTTGAAATTATCAGTGCTTTTCTTAATAAAGAAAATTAAAGAGATCCTAAGCAAACAAAAAGATATAAAAATATACTTCAAACAAATTATATTTAAGCAAAAAATAGCACCTACTTCTATATATATTGAACCAACAAACATTTGCAATGCTAACTGTATTTTCTGTGCTTACCAATTTTATAATGCAAAGAGGGGGTTTATGGATTTTGAAACTTTAGATAGTGTCTTAAAAGAATCTAAGTCAATTGGTATAGATTATATAAATTTAACCCCATTTGCTGGTGAAATACTTACAGATAAAAATATAATAAATAAAATAAAACTAATTAAAAGCTATAAATTCACAAGTATCGAAACATATAGTAATTTATTAAATTTACACCAATTTAATATAATGGAATTTTTAAATTGTGGCTTAACAGAGCTACATATTTCTGCGGCACCATTAGATAAAAATTTATTTGAAAGAATATTTCGAGTTAAGAAGTATGATATATTTTTAAAAAATTTACAAAATTTGCTTAAAAAATTTAACGAAGCTAACACTAAAACAATAAAAAAAATTTCTATCTCTTTTAGATCACCAATAACTCTTAATGAATGTATCAATTTACCTGATTATAAAAACTATATAGAAAAACACGTTTCTGAAAATGTTAATGTAAGTGCGATGAATACTTTTGACAGTTGGATGGGTGTTATAAAAGAGACAGATTTAATAAAAGGTATGAAGATAGCAAAACCAAACGGGAAAAAACTAATACCTTGCAGCAGACTAAGCAACGTACAAGTATTATCAAATGGAGATATGAGGATTTGTGGTTGTAGGTTTAATAATAAAAGTAAAAAAGATATTTTCTACATTGGGAATATTAAAAATATAAGTATTAAAGAAGCTTACAACTCCAATATTGTACATGAAATTAAAAAAAGCTTTTTAAAAAATAATCCACCAATAGAATGTCAAAAATGTTCTTGGTATTCATGATAAGAAACAATGATTTTTAAAATAATAGCTGCTTTAATTCCAAAAAGTATTAAAACTGAATTATCAGTTTTTAAAAAAATAAGCGTAGATTATGGTCAGTTTAGATCTTTTAAAAAAGCTATGAGTATAGACAAAGATGGTCACCCATTCTTTGATATACTTATCCCTCAATTGAATATTTAATGCAATTTGAATATGAAGATAAGAATGTTTTTGAATGGGGATCAGACAATTCTTCATTTTTTTGAGCTAAAAGAGCTAAAAGCGTTATCTCAATAGAAGATGATGCAAAGTGGTTTGAAAAAGTAAAATCTGAAAAAAGAAAGAATATTAAAATATATCTATTCAGATGGGCCTAAAATAAGCGCAGGTGCAGGGGATATTAACAAAATTAAAGAGGTTCGAAAGGTTATTAGAGAAAAGAAATGTTGCAAAGATATTTATATAATTGAATCAGATATTTATGATGGATAAAATAATGGATTGCTTATTTTTAGAAGCAATTTTACTAATGATTTTTTTTAGATAACAGAAGATAAGGGTTTTGCTATATGGAAGATTGGAAATTTACTTCTAACAAAGGAAAAATTTAAATTGTCTATTTTTATTTCTAATGCTAATATTAAAATCTTGAATGGGCTTGCCAATATTAGAAGATTCGATGTTTATAGTAAAGTTTTTTGGACAGACAGTATTGAAATAGTATCATATTGCAGAGTTTTACGTAAAGCTCTTTGTATTTAAAAAATACTATAACATAATAGAATAATAGGAGGAGTCAAGGTATAAAAAATGGAAACAGCCGTATTGTTTTTAATTTTTAATAGACCTGAAACTACATATAAAGTATTTAAAAAAATAAAAAAAATAAAACCAAAAAAGTTATATATTGCAGCTGATGGTCCGAGAGAAAATAATATTAATGATAAAGTAAATTGTATAAAAGCAAGAGAAGTAATAAATAAAATTGATTGGGATTGTGAAGTTAAAACTTTATTTAGGGACAAAAATTTGGGATTTCCGCTTGCAGTAAGCTTGGCAATTGATTGGTTTTTTGAAAATGAGGGAATGGGTATTATATTAGAGGATGACTGTTTACCAGATCCATCTTTTTTTTATTTTTGTCAAGAATTGTTGCAAAAATATAAAGATGATAAAAGGGTAATGATGATATCTGGTTTTAATTATTTAATAAATAGTCTAGAAATAAGAGAAAGTTATTTTTTTTCAAGTTATTATTGCATGTGGGGATGGGCTACATGGCGAAGAGCTTGGAAGCTTTACGATAATGAAATGAAAAATTGGGATTATTTTAAGAAAAATAATAATCTAGTTTGGATTTATAATAAAGATAAAAGATTGGCAGAGTATGTATATTCTCTTATTCAAACTACTTATGATAATTTACTGGATTCATGGGCTACACGGTGGGCTTATTCATGTATGACTCAAAATGGTTTATCAATTGTACCTAGTGTTAATCTAATTTCTAATATTGGTTGGGTAGGAACTCATTTCAATGGTATTGAAAGTAATATTTATAATACTCCAACGAAGAGTATCAATATTAGAAATATGATCCATCCAGAATTTGTATTTCCTGATATGAAGTATAATCAGATTTTATTTGATAATATATTAAAAAAATCTAACAATCCCATTATTAGAAAATTGCAAGAATCTAATTTTAAAATTATTAAATTATTTCTAAATATCCTATATCCAAAATTAAAAAAGTTTATAATAAGGGTAGCCAATATTTTAATTTTAGTTTGAAAAAATAATATGAAAGGAGTAAAGCAATTTGGGAATACCTATATTATTCTTAATTTTCAACAGGCCAGATACAACTAGGGCTGTTTTTCATGTAATAAAAAAAATAAAACCAAAAAAGTTATATATTGCAGCTGATGGTCCGAGAGAAAATAATATTAATGATAAAGTAAATTGTATAAAAGCAAGAGAAGTAATAAATAAAATTGATTGGGATTGTGAAGTTAAAACTTTATTTAGGGACAAAAATTTGGGATTTCCGCTTGCAGTAAGCTTGGCAATTGATTGGTTTTTTGAAAATGAGGGAATGGGTATTATATTAGAGGATGACTGTTTACCAGATCCATCTTTTTTTTATTTTTGTCAAGAATTGTTGCAAAAATATAAAGATGATAAAAGGGTAATGATGATATCTGGTTTTAATTATTTAATAAATAGTCTAGAAATAAGAGAAAGTTATTTTTTTTCAAGTTATTATTGCATGTGGGGATGGGCTACATGGCGAAGAGCTTGGAAGCTTTACGATAATGAAATGAAAAATTGGGATTATTTTAAGAAAAATAATAATCTAGTTTGGATTTATAATAAAGATAAAAGATTGGCAGAGTATGTATATTCTCTTATTCAAACTACTTATGATAATTTACTGGATTCATGGGCTACACGGTGGGCTTATTCATGTATGACTCAAAATGGTTTATCAATTGTACCTAGTGTTAATCTAATTTCTAATATTGGTTGGGTAGGAACTCATTTCAATGGTATTGAAAGTAATATTCATAATACTCCAACGAATAGTATCGATATTAGAAATATAATCCATCCTGAATTTGTATTTCCTGATATGAAGTATAATCAAATGCTTTATGATGCTATATTAAAAAGATCTAAAAATCCTATTTTAAGGAAAATGCAAAAATCTAACATTAGAATATTTAAAATTTTTTTAAATAAAATATATCCTAAAATAAGAAAGGTTTTTAAAAAAAGTTAAATAATTAAAAATTATAATGAGCTTTGTAAGTCATAATAGAATGGACATATAAAATTCTATGAATATGTATCGAAATGAATATTTTATTTGATCATCAGATATTTCAAATACAAAATTATGGGGGTATATCAAGGTATTTTTATGAGTTGATGAATAATTTTGGAAAGTATAATTTAGTGAATTTTGAACTCTCATTGCTCTATTCAAATAACTCCTATTTGAAATGCAGTGATTTTTTTGGAATAAAAATCAAAAATTTAAGACCCTATAGAGAATTTTTGCCTGGCATTAGTTTTAAAGGGAAAGGAAAAATATATAAAGTTTTTAAAGAATTAAGACTAATTAATTCAGACTTTACTGGTAACGAAAAATATTCTAAAAGAAAGTTAAAAGAAGGAAATTATGATGTTTTTCATCCCACATATTATAATGATTATTTTTTGAAGTATATTAGAAATATACCATTTGTGTTAACTGTTCATGATATGGTATATGAAATTTATCCAGAATATTTTACAGATTCTGATAGTATAAAGGAAAAAAAGGAAAATTTAGTTAAAAAAGCTTCAAAAATTATTGCTGTTTCTAATAATACTAAAAAAGATATTTTGAGATTTTTTAATATTAATGAAGATAGGATTAAGGTAATTTATCATGGCGGCCCTGTTAATGTTAAAAATAATAATTTATCTAAAATAAAAAGTGTAAATTTCCACAATATTCCAGATAGATATTTGCTTTTTGTTGGAAATAGGCAGCATTATAAAAATTTTAATTTGTTCATAAAAGCTATAAGTAATGTTTTAATAGAAGATAGAGATTTAAATGTAGTGTGTGCAGGTGGTAGTAGTTTTACAACCAAGGAATTAGAAGAATTTGACCATTTGGGTGTTAGAAGTCAACTATTTCAGATTGGGATAAATGATAATCTACTTTATAATCTTTATCAGAATGCATTAGTTTTTGTTTTTCCATCTTTACATGAGGGTTTTAGAATTCCTATCTTAGAAGCATTTTCTTGTAGTTGTCCAGTTGTGCTTAGTAATTCAAGTTCATTTCCAGAAATTGCGTTGGATGCTGCAGTTTATTTTAACCCTAAAGACCAAGATTCAATTTGTAAAGCTATTGAAAAAGTAGTATATGATTTCAAATTAAGAGAAAAATTAAGAAAAAAGGGTTTTGAAAGAGCAAAAGATTTTAGATGGAAAAAAGCTATAAAAGAGGCTGCAGAAGTTTACAAGAGTATTATTTGATAGATGTTTAAATAAGGTTTTAAATATAAGATATAATTTTTTAGTACTTGTTATATTTTTTAGAGCTGATTTTCTAAGTATGATTAAGATATCAATAGTTACACCAACTTTTAACAATTTAGAAAAGTTAAAAATAAATATTGAAAGCGTTTATAATCAGACTATTAAAAATAAAGAACATATAATAGTTGACAATCTTTCAAGTGATGGTACTGATGTATTTATTAATGAATATATTAAAAAAGCTGATTATCCTGTTATTTATATTAGAGAAAGAGATAGTGGTGCATATGAAGCAATGAATAAGGGGATTAAGGCTGCAAGTGGTAAGTGGATTCACATTTTAAACTCTGATGATTACTATTATTCTAACAATAGTCTTAAACTTCTTTTAGAAGAAGATATAGAGGATTTTGATGTTGTTTCAAATTCAATTTTTGTAAAAAATGAGGATTATGACAAAAATAGTTCTCTGTGGATTCCAATTTTTAATGAAAAAATTAATCATTATAATTTCCCTCATACCGGAATGGTGATAAAAAAGAGCTTTTATGAAAAGTATGGTTACTACAATGAGAAATATAAAATTATTTCTGATGCAATTTTTGTCCTGGAAAACTTGCCAAGGGCTAAATATAAAATTACGAAGAGACCCTTTGTAGTAATGTCTAATAGGGGGATTTCAAATAAATTATCTTTTACAAAAACATATGAGGGTGTAATATTTAACTTATTTTTTTATAATGGTTCTAAAATAAATAAGGTTAAATTTATATTTAAAGATTTTAAAAGAGATTTTTTTATTTTTTTAATTTTAATTAAAAAAAAATATTTAAAAAATAAAAATTTATGATAAAAGGAAACAACCCATTTTTTACAATTGCAATCCCATCATATAATCGATTAATTTTTTTTAAAGAAGCTGTTGATAGTGTTTTAAATCAAACTTTTAGTGATTTTGAACTTGTAATAGTTGACGATTATAGTACGGATGGAACATGGGAATATATTAAGACAATAGACGATCCGAGAATACGTGCATTCAGAAATGAAAAGAATATAGGAATTGTCCCAAATTGGCGTAGATGTATAGAAGAGGCTAAAGGTAGGTGGTTTAAATTTTTGATGTCTGATGACCTTATGTTTCCAGACTCTTTATACATTTTAAAAAAAATAATAGATAGATATCCTGAAAATTATGTAATAGTAACTAGTGGGATAGATTTTACGAATATTAATGAGATAAAAAGTTATCTAAACATTAATATTAGAGAAATAAATAATATAGACAAATATATTAAGCCAATGGATAAAATAATAACTGAAAGGAAAAAATTTAATCAAACATGGGCTATGCCTAATTCCTACACTTTACTTACAGAAGATTTAAAAGAGCTGGTTAAATCTGATAAGTATAAAGAGGTTGAAGATAAATTAGGTCAAACTGGACATTGTGTTGATTATTTTATACTTTATTCGGTTGCTTTAAAATATAAAACAATGATTGAGATGGATTTGCCATTATATGCTGTAAGATATCATGAAAGTAATTTATCCAAAAGTTATAGCCAGAATCTACTTTATCATCTAAATGGAGATAAGTATATACATTATATTTTGTATGAATATAAGGGTATTGAAAATTTATATATTGTTAGGCATGCTTTTAGAATATATTTTAATAAATTAATTTCAAATAAAAGAAAAATCTTTAGTTTAAATTTATTTAAGTGGACATTTCAATTATTTATTTTTATTTTTAAACATTTATTTAATATTAAACCTAGTGACTTATGACTATAGTTAATAAAAATTTTAGTGGTTAATTTTATTTTAAGATATAGGTAATAATGAATAAGCCCAAAATAATTTGTTTAACCCCTGTTAAAAATGAAGCATGGATATTAGATAATTTTATAAAATGCGCAAGTCTTTGGGCAGATCATATAATAATTGCTGATCAAGATTCTACTGATGAAACAAGGAAAATAGCAAAAAAATATTCCAATATTAAATTGATTAGTAATCCCTATAAAGGTGAGTATAATGAGCGGGAAGTTAGGCGAGTTGTTATAGAAGAAGCAAGAAAATTTGAAGATCCAAAAGTTTTGATTTCTTTGGATGCAGATGAAGTTCTCAGCCCCAATTTTATAAATAGCGAGGAGTGGCAAAAAGTAATTTTTTCCAAGCCTGGTACTGTTATAAAATCAAAATTTGTAAACATAAGAGCGGATATGAAGTATTACTGGGATGGACCGGTAGAAATAGTTTTAGGTTTTTCAGATGATGGAAGTGAGTATAATGCTGATAAAATACACACAGATAGAATGATTGCACCAAAAAAAGCTCCGGTTTTTTTACTTAAAAATATTAAAGTTATACATTTTCAATATACTGATTGGAATAGAATGGAAAGCAAGCATAGATGGTACCAGTGCTGGGAAAGAATAAATAATCCAAAGAAGAGTGCTATAAGAATTTATAGACCTTATCACCACATGTACTCTGTTAAAAAAGGTGAGCTAAAAAAAATTCCAGAAAATTGGTTTAGCAATTACTTAAAATTAGGCATAAATTTAAGATTAGTTAATAAAGAGGATAATTATTATTGGGATAATATTGTTTTAAATTATATTAAAAAATATGGGGCGATTTTTTTTTCAAGGGATTCGATTTGGGATATAGACTGGATTGAAAAAGCAAAGAAATATGGTTATAAAAATTTTAATAATTTTAAAGACCCAAGAAATATTTTCCAAAAATTATTGCACTTGTATCTTAAAAAAACCCAGTATTATCAGAATTCTTTGTTTATAAGAGGAATAGATAAAGTATTAGTTGATTTACTAGGCATGTGATATTCATATTTAATTCATAAATTCAAAAGATATTAACTTTTGATTAAATTATAATCTATATTATTTTTTAGATTAATTTTTTAATAACAGGATTTATTTAAAGTTTAATTTCCATAAAAATATATTGGAATTGCTTTATCAAGTTTGGTTTTTATATTAAACTTAATATTTATGAATAATATTTTTAATTACAAAGATACAAAGAAAGCTTTAAAAGCCATTTCTGCCAATTTAGGTTCCCCTGCAAGAGAAACCATTCTTTTTGAAAATTTTGGTAAGCATTTATTAGAAATTGAGTTAATTTTAAATAATATAGAAGAAAATTACAAAGTGTTTGATATAGGGGGTGGTCTTGGAATTAATTTATTAACCATCAAGAATTGGTACAAAAAATTAAATAAAAATAGGAGAGATACAAAGGGGTCTGAATTAAACTTTTATTTATTAGATAAATTTAAAGAATACGATAAAGAGAACAGGATGGGAGAAGAAAAATCTGCTATTAGATTAATGGAACAAGAAAGAATAAAGATTATTAAGCAGGATTTCTGGCTAAATCCTGCATTACCATATGAAGCAGATTTTTTTGATTTGGTTACTATATTTAATGTCACAGAACATCTACCTGGTCATCCTTTAAAAATAATAGGTGAATTGAAAAGAATTTTAAAACCTGGTGGTAAAATAATACTTGGGGGACCCAATGCTTATTCTCTTATGAAAAGATTAAGGTTTCTTTTTGGGAAACATCCCCATATACCATTTGATTTATGGGTAAAAGATAAATATTTCTCCCATTTTAGAGAGTACGGTATAAATGAGCATAAATTACTTTTAGAAGAGGTTGGTTTTAAAATAATAGAAATTATTCCATCTGTTGAACCCTTGAAAACACAAATGATTTTTAGAAGTAAAAATTTTTCTCCCATAAAAACCTTTATAATGGGTATAATTTTTATAATAAAATTAGTGTTCCCCAGTTTAAGACCGTCAGTTTATATTATTGCTTTAAATGATTAACAATTAGGAAAAATGTTATGCTTTTAGATATTATAACTATTACCAAAGATGATTTTGAGGGATTAAAAAAAACTGTAGAGAGCACCAAGGCTTTAAGGAAAAACTATGAAAGTGTAGAGCAAATCATAGTAGATAGTAGCAATAAAGCAATAAAGAAGAAAAATATTGAATTTCTTAAAAATCAAGAAAATATTAGATATCTTTGGCAAGAACCGAAAGGTCGCTCAGCGGCATTTAATTTTGGATTAAATAACTCAGATTCAGAATGGGTTTGGTTTTTAAACGGGGGAGATGAAATACGTTCTGACCTTAATTATGATTGTTTTCTAAATATATTATCCCAGAATAATTCTGATACAATAATTTTTCAATTAGAACATATACAAAGTAATTTAATACCAAAACATCCTGAATTGTGGTCCTTATGGCCACCACTGTTAAGTTGGATTCCACATCCTGCTACCATAACCCGAAGATATCTCTATAATAAATTTGGTAATTTTGATGAATCTTTAAGAATTGCAATGGATTTTGAACTATGGATTAGATTTTTTTCCGAAAAAGTAGTTGTTGATTTTATTTCCATCCCCATTGCAAGATTTTATCAAACTGGTGATTCATACAGATTAAACAAAATAACCAAGAAAGAAGTAAGAAGGGTAATAATAAAAAATTTATTTCGGGTTTTAAAAAGGAATATACAGAGTTTTATAATAATTATAAAAGCATTAGTTAAAACGAGATGAAATTACTTATTGTGGCAATGGCAAATAGTATTCATACCGCACGGTGGCTTTCCCATATAAAAAATGAGGACTGGGATATACACCTTTTTCCTGTTAATTTTTTTACTGAAGTTCATCCTGGAATTTATGGTATAGGTAAAAATATAAAAGTGCATAGTCCTATAATCCTAAAATCTTTAATTAGAAAATATAAACAAAAGAAAAGGGAAAAAGCTAGGGTTGAAATTGATACTCGTAAATTATTAAAAGAATATCAGCAGGGTAGCCTGGTAGTAAAAAACATACTCAGGAAGCTGTTTTCTGTAAATTATACAAAGGAGCTTTACAAGGTAATAAAAAAAGTAAAACCTGATATTGTTCATTCTATGCATATCCAGGAGGCTGCTTATTTAACTATGGAAGTTAAAAAGAAAATGAAAGACAGTTTTCCCATCTGGATTGTTTCAAACTGGGGTAGTGAAATAGATTTATTTAGACATTTTCCAGACCAGAAGAAAAAAATTAAAGAAGTTTTAACTAATTGTGATTATTATTCAGGCGAGTGTTCAAGAGAAATTCCAGTAGTAAGAAAATTAGGTTTTAAGGGAGAAGTTTTTGCAATTATTCCAAACTCGGGTGGCATAGATTTTGATTATATTAAAAAGTTTAGAAGTGAAGGTTCTGTTTCCTCCAGAAAATTAATCATGTTAAAGGGTTATAATAACTGGTCTGGAAGGGCATTAGTAGGCTTGAGAGCGATTGAAAGATGTAAAGATGTATTGGGTGATTATAAAATTGTAATATACTGTGTGGATTCTTATGATGTTGAAATAGCTGCAAGGTATTTTACTGCTAAAACAGGAATAAAAACTGAGCTCTTGCCTCTGGGCACAAGCCATGAGGAAATTCTTAAGTTTCATGGGAAAGCAAGAATTTCCATAGGCCTTAGTATTACCGATGCCATAAGTACATCGGTTCTTGAGGCAATGGCTATGGGTTCTTTCCCAATCCAGTCTAAAACTTCATGTGCAGATAAGTGGTTTATAAATGGTAAATCTGGAATAATGGTTCCACCTGAAGACCCTGAAGAGGTTGAAAAAGCAATAAGAATTGCATTAAGTGATGATAAATTGGTAGATAATGCAGCAGAGTTAAATTATAAGATTTTATTTGAAAAACTGGAGAAAAATAAGATAAAAGCACAGATTATTAAAAGTTATAAAGATGCACTGATTAAATTTAAAAAAAGAGGAGAATAATTTATGGAAAAAGTATGTATTTTAGGAATGGGTTACATTGGTATGCCAACAGCCTGCATGCTTGCCAATAATGGATATGAGGTTATTGGTGTTGAAATAGATAGTGAGATTATAAATAAGTTAAATTTAGGTAAGCTTCATATTGATGAGCCAGATTTAGAAGAAATATTTCTAAAAGCTTATAAAGATAAAAAAATTAAAGTACTGGCTGAAATAGAAAAGTCAGATGTTTATATAATAGCAGTGCAGACACCTTTAGATAGCCAGAAGAAGGCTGATCTAAGCCATGTTATTAGTGCTACTAATATGATAAAAGATTATATATCAAATGGCTGTCTTGTTATACTTGAATCTACCTCTCCTCCAGGCACTACCAGAAACATTGTTGGCGATATTATATATAGAAGCACTGGTCTAAAAGCAGGTAGAGACTACTATCTTGCCTTCTGTCCCGAGAGGGTTTTACCTGGGAAGATAGTATATGAACTGGTAAATAATGACAGGATAATAGGTGGAATAAATGAAGAATCAGCAAAAAAAGCGGAGGTGCTTTATAAGAGTTTTGTAAAAGGTAAAATTTTAATTACTACTCTTAAAGTAGCGGAGTTTGTAAAATTGGCTGAAAATACTTTCAGGGATGTTAATGTTGCATTTTCTAATGAACTTGCAATTATATGTGAGAAGTATGGAATTAATGTCTGGGAAGTAATTAAATTTGCTAATTTGCATCCCAGAGTTAATATTTTAAATCCAGGGCCAGGTGTTGGGGGTCACTGCATACCAATAGATCCCTGGTTTATCCTGGAAAATGTAGATGTAAGAGGTACATTAATTGAAAAGAGCAGATACATAAATGATAGTGTTCCTTTTAGAATTTCTGATAAGATTGCAGATATTTTGGTTGGATATAAAAAACCAAAGGTTACCATTTTTGGAGTTAGCTATAAAGAAAATATCGGAGATACAAGAAAAAGTCCAGCAATAGTTATATATAATGAGCTAACAAAAAAGGGAATAAATGTTTTTTCTTACGACCCACTGGTAAGTAAATTTGAATACCTACTCTCCGGTCTGGAAGATTCACTTAAAGATTCTGATTTACTATTACTGTTTGTAGGCCATGAAAAATTTAAGGAAATTAGCCTTGAAAAAATTTCAAGGTTGATGCGAAATAAAAATATTTTTGATACCAGGAATTTCTTTGACCAAAAAAACGTTGAAAAATATGGTTTTAAATATTATTTTATATAGCAGTTTGTTTAGCCCACTCTGACTATAACCAAAAAAGAAGTATAAGATGAATAAGGAAATTAATAAAAAAATTAATATGCTTGTTTCTTTTGGCACCAGACCTGAGGGAATAAAATTAGCACCAGTAGTCAAGCAAATTAAAAAAAAGAAGGGTATATTTAATCTGGTGGTCTGCTCTACTGGTCAGCATCAAGAGATGCTTGACCAGGTCTTAGATTTTTTTGAGATCAAGCCTCAAGTTTTTCTAAACCTGATGACAGAAAACCAGACACTTAATTCTTTATCCTCCAGAATTTTATTAGAGATCGACAAGGTGTTTTTGGAGGCAAGACCTGATGTTTTGCTTGTTCAAGGGGATACTACTACTGCTTTTTTGACAGCTCTTGCTGCCTATTACAGAAAAATAAGGGTAGGGCATGTAGAGGCTGGGCTTAGAACCTTTAATAAATTTAGCCCATATCCAGAGGAATTAAATCGGCAATTGATAAGCAGATTGGCAGATTTTAATTTTACTCCAACAGAGTACTCATATGATAATCTAAAGAATGAAGGGATTGATCCCAGGAGCATTTTTTTAACTGGTAACACCATTGTCGATGCTCTAGAGTGGGGCATTAAAAAAATAGAAAAAAATAAGGATAAGGTAGAAAGCAAGGATTTGTTCAGAAGCATAGATCCTGTTAAAAAATTGATTCTGGTTACCATGCACAGACGTGAATCTTTTGGTGAAGATATAAAAAATGTTTGTTTAGCACTAAAAATTGTGGCAGAAAAATATAAGGATGTTCAGATTATTTATCCGGTGCATTTAAATCCAAATGTGAGAAAACCTGTTTATGAAATTATATCTAACATAGACAATATTATCTTAACCTCTCCACTTGATTACGAGTCTTTTATCTGGCTTATGTGTAAATCTTATTTTATTGTTACAGATTCAGGTGGTGTTCAGGAAGAAGCTCCCACATTAAAAAAACCTGTAATTGTAATAAGAAAACATACTGAAAGAACTGAATCGGTAAAAATGGGAATTTCAAAGCTGGCTGGTACAGAGACAAATTCAATTGTGAGCAGTATATCAGATTTACTTGATAGTGATAATTTTTATAAGAAAATGATTCCTGTAGAAAATCCCTATGGTGATGGAAAAGCTTCTGGTAAAATAGTTAAGATTATATATAATTTTTTTAAATAAAAATTACGGGTAGATCATGAAACAGGTTTTTAGTAAAAAAGGAAATATTGTAGTTGAGGAAGTACCAGCACCTCTTATTTCTGATAATGAAGTTTTGGTTCATGTTTATTATTCCTGTATTTCGGCAGGAACTGAAATATCTATTCTTAAAAGCCAAAAAAAATCCCTGATAAGAAAGGCAATCGAAAAGCCCCATAATATACAGAAGCTTCTTAAAATGTTAAAAGAAAAAGGGCTTTCTAATTCCATTTCAAGGGTAAAAAGTAAGATAACTGGAAAATATCCTATTGGTTATTCTGCAGCAGGTATTGTTCTTGAAGTTGGCAAAAACATTAAAACTATAAAATCTGGAGATAGGGTTGCCTGTGCTGGTGCCGGTATTGCAAATCATGCAGAATTTATTTCAGTGGCTGAAAATTTAGTAGTAAAAGTACCAGATAATTTATCACTCAAAGCAGCTTCAACAGTAGCTTTAGGTGCTATAGCGTTGCATAGTGTTAGAAGGTGTGATGCTAAAATAGGTGATTTTGTTACTGTTATTGGAATGGGTATATTAGGGCAAATAACCAGTCAGCTTTTAAATATTTCTGGTTGTAAAACAATCGGTATAGATTTAGACCAAAAAAGGGTAGAAAAAGCTATCTCACTTGGCCTATATAAGGGAATTAATGCTACTAATGTTAATGCTGTGGATGAGGTAATTAAAATTACTAATGGATATGGCTCTGACTCGGTGATAATAACAGCTGCATCTTCTGATGAATTGTTATTGAATCAGTCTATTAAGATGTGCAGAAGAAAAGGAAGAGTAGTGATAGTTGGAGATGTTCTTATTAATATTGATAGGGAAGAATTTTATAAAAAGGAATTAGATATTTTAATATCAACATCTTATGGCCCTGGAAGATATGATGAAAAATACGAACTTAAAGGTTACAAGTACCCTTATGAATATATAAGGTGGACAGAAAATAGAAATATGCAGGAATATATTTCTTTATTATCAGGGAATAAAATAAAAATTAAAGAATTAATTGAAGAAATTTACCCAGTTGAAGAAGCTTCGATTGCTTATAATAAATTTAAATCATCAGAAAGACCGCTAATAGTACTTCTTGAATACAATAAAGAGGCAAAGTATGAAAAGAAATTGGTTGTAGGTGATGTGGGTTTTGAAAAAAGAATAAAATTAAAAGAGAAAAAGATAATAAATGTTGGGATTATAGGAGCTGGTTTATTTGCGCAAGAAGTTCATCTCCCTAATTTAAAGAAAATGGAGAATATCTATAAGATTTACGCGATTAATTGTAAGACTGGGAGTAAAGCAGAAGGTATTGCAAATAAATTTGGTGCAATTTTTGTAACTACTGATTATATTGATATTTTGAATGATAAAAATATTGATATGGTGATAATAACCACAAGACACAATCTCCATGTACCAATAGCCATTGATGCTGCTAAGGCAGGAAAAGCAATTTTTTTAGAAAAACCCCTGGCTTTAAATGATAAACAATTAAAAGAACTTGTTGCGGTTATGGAAAAAGCTGAAGCACCATTTACAGTTGGGTTTAACAGAAGATATTCTCCTTTTATAATTAAGATTAAACAAATCATAGATGATAGAGTTAGTCCTCTTATAGTAAATTACAGAATGAATGCTGGTCTCCTGCCTAAAGATAACTGGGTTTATACAGAAGAAGGTGGAGGTAGAAATATTGGGGAAGCTTGCCATATATATGATTTATATAGTTATTTGACTGAAAGTGAGGTCCAACTGGTAAGTGCTATGTCAATTGAATCTAAGACAGAACATTATAAAAACAGCGATAATTTTTTGGTTAATATAAAATACAAGGATGGTTCTGTGTGTAACCTTATTTATACTTCACTTGGTGCAAAATCTACTCCAAAAGAACAGATGGAAATTTATCTTGATAATAAACTTATATATTTAAATGACTATAAAGAGTTATTTGTTTTTGATGAGCAAAAGAAATTAATTATGAAGGGTATTCAGAATAAAGGCTACTATAATCAACTAAAAGAATTTGGAAATTATTTATTATTTGATAGAGAGAAAACAAGTATAATTCCTTTATGGCAATTGGTGAAAGCTACTGAAATTAGTTTTGAGGTAGAAAAACAGATAGCAAAAGAATAATCACAATTAATAATATAAAGGTAAATTGTTAAAATTCCGCTAAAATAACCAGAAAAATAAAAAAAATGTTGCTAAAAACTCCAATTTATTTAATATTTTTTAAGGTAATCTGGAAATGTTTAAAAAAAATTAAAGATTACTGGTATTTTTTTAAGTTAAATAAAATTAACTCATCACCAATAAGTGATTATTTTTTTATAAAAAATTTTAGTTTTTATAATACTGTGAATAGAAGAAAGTTAAAAGAAATTGACTTATTAAAAGATTTAGCAACAAAAGAAATAATTGATAATAAGTTATTAAATAATTTACTAAATTTAAAGGATAAAGAATTTATTGATCAAAATATTAAGAAAAAAGAAAAAATCATAAATTTTGCTAACTTATATTGTTTACATAACTTTGACCTTCTTGGGTCAGAGGAGGTAAATGTTTCATATAATACTAAAGCTAAAGGTGTAGAAGATAATGTTTATGAAATGAATCCTGGCAGTAGCCAAATAATAAAAGTAGTGAAAAGGATAAATAGTAGAGTTTTAAGTATATTTTCTGATTTAAGTTATAGTGATCTTAATTTTTTGAAAGACTATAAATATGAGCCCATAGACTGGCAGCTTGATTTTAAATCCGGGTATAGATGGAGTAACAAAGAATGGTACAGTAAGATTAATTATGGCAATAATAGAGGAGTTGATATTAAAGTCCCCTGGGAGCTTTCTAGGTGTTCTCATTTCTTAACCATAGGAGAGGCATATTTTCTTACAGGTGATGAAAAATATACGAGGGAATATATTTATCAGGTAATGGACTGGATAGAAGATAACCCAGTACTATTTGGTGTTAACTGGGTTTGTACAATGGATGTAGCAATAAGGGCATGTAACTGGATCTTGGGTTTTTTGTATTTTAAAGACTCTCAGCTTATTAGCAAAAAATTTACTTATGAGTTTGCCAAAACCTTATATTTTCATGGAGTTCATATATATAACAACCTGGAAAAAGAGCCATTTGGCCCTAAAACAAATCATTATTTATCTAATTTAACTGGCCTTATTTATATTGGGTTGTTCTTAAATCAGACTCATTACGGGAAAAAGTGGTTAAAATTTGCAGTAAAAGAATTAAAAAAGCAGATGAATTACCAGGTGTATGATGATGGTTGTGATTATGAAGCATCTACCTGTTATCACAGACTAGCTTTGGAGCTGTTATTTTACCCAACTATTTTTTTAATTAAATCTAATCTAAGTTTTAATGGAAAAAATTTTTATGAAGTAGGAGAAAAGATTTTGGGTAAAATTTTTATTAAAAAACTTTACAAAATGTTTGAGGTTGTAAGGTATTGCATGAAACCTGATGGAATAATCCCTCAGATAGGGGATAATGACAATGGAAGGCTGCATTTTTTTGGCTTTTCTGGACCATTAAATATGACTTATCTTCTTGCAATTGGTGCAGTTTTTTTCAAAGAAAAAAATTTTAAATTAAAGGAGTTAGATTTTAGCGAAGAAATTTTATGGCTGTTTGGGAGGAATGGTTATAAGATTTGGCATGATTTAGAGCAAACAAGTGTAAAAGAAATTGAAAGCAAAGCCTTCTTACATAGTGGTTGGTATATTATGAGGGGTAATAATAATTACATGATAATCTCTGCTGGGTCGAACGGGCAGAACGGTTTTGGTGGTCATGCCCATAATGACAAATTAAGTTTTGAGCTATCAATAAATGGAAAAGATATAATCGTTGATCCAGGCAGTTATGTTTATACCCCTTTACCGGAATGGCGTAATAGGTTTAGGTCCGCAGTATTTCACAGTACTGTAGTTGTTGATAGCAGGGAGCAGAACAGGTTTATAGATAAAAGCCTTTTTTTACTAAAGAGTGATACCAGGGTAAAGGTAAATACCTGGCAGGTTAATAATGATTATGATTTTTTTGATGCAGAACATTATGGTTATAATCGTTTTACTAGTCCAGTAACCCATAGGAGACAGATAATATTTGATAAGAGAAATAGCTGTTTTTTTATAAGGGATATTTTAAGCGGAGAAGGCAAGCATCTTTTTGAAATATATTTTCATTTAAGTGACCTACTGGAGTATAAAATTAATTATGATAATAAAGCTTTGATATTTAATAGCACCGGCACAGAAAGTTATAAGATTTATCCAGTTAATCCTTCCAAGTTAACCTTTGATATTATAGATAGCTGGGTTTCTTACGAATATGGTAAAAAAATAAAATCTAAGGCTATAAAGTATTCAATTACAACAGGTACTCCCTTTAGTATTTTATTTGCAATAACTGAGAGAGACTATAGTATATCTTCAGATGATATAAAGAAACTTTTTGATAATAATAGGTGAATTAACGAAATGGCTAAAAAAATATTAATGGCAGCCACAAATTACTGGACGTCACCTTACCAGGTAGGTAGTCATCATTATGCCAGAGAATTTGCAAGAAATGGTTGGGAAGTATTTTTTGTATCAGATCCCATAAGCCCTTTTCATAATTTACTTCAGGATAAATCGCAATTAACTGATAGAAAAAAGATTAACAAGGGTCTTGTTAATTCAGGTTATGATAATATCCAAATATATGTTCCATTTTCCCTTATAACCCCGAATGAAAAACCAGTATTTAGAACGAGATTTATTACCAATATTTGGCATAAATTAACAATACCAAATATAGTTAAATACTCAAAGCAATTGGGTTTTGGGTATGTTGATTTGCTATGGTTTGATTCTTTAACTCAATTCTTCTGGATTAATGAAATAAAATATAAAAGATCAATACTTAGAATAGCAGACAGATTTGATGCATTTAGAAAAATTAGCCCTAATTTTAAGAAATTAGAAGAAGAGTTAAAGGATAAGACAGACATTATAATATATACTGCAAAGACATTAAAATCTTATCTTAGAGGATATGAGGACAAAATGTTTTACATGCCAAATGGGGTTAATATTGAACACTTTTTAAACTCCAAAAAAGATATACCTGATGACCTTAAAGAAATCCCAAAACCAAGAGCAGTTTATGTGGGAGCAATTGAGGAATGGTTTGGAATAAATTTTTTAGCAGAAGTTGCTAGAAAATGCAAAAACTTTTCCTTTGTTCTTATTGGTAGCCCAAATATTGATGTTTCCAATCTAAAAAATATTCCAAACATTTATTTTTTGGGCCGAAGAGATTATAGCAGAATACCGGCATACATTTCTAATTCTGACGTTGGTATTATAGTTTTTGATGTAGATCACCCTGTTGTAAGCTCTGTTAATCCTATAAAATTATATGAATACATGACTTGTGGAATTCCAGTGGTTGCCACCAGGTGGGAAGAATTAGAAATGATGGAAAGTCCTGCATATCTGGCTGAGGGAGTTGATGATTTTGTTGATTATTTAAACTTAGCTTTGGAAGATAGAAATAAGGAAAAATATATTAGTTATGCAAAACTTAATTCCTGGAATAAGAGATTTAACAGTATCATTAAAATTATTGATATTAAATAAAAAATGAAAATAGCAATAGATGGGACAATTGTCAGAGAAGAAATAACTGGCACAGGGTTTTATATTACAAATTTAATTAATGGTTTAATAAAAATAGATAATTTAAATAATTATTATATCTTTGGGGATGAACAATATTTAAGAAAATATATAAAAATAGATAAAGATAATTTTAAAGTAGTACACAAAAGATTCAAAAATAGGATAATAAGAGTTTTATGGCAATATTTTATTTCCCCCTTTGAATTAAAGAGATTAAAAATAGATATACTGCATAGTCCCAATTATATTACTCCTTTATTTAAAATAGGATTTAAAATTATTCTTACCATACATGACCTGACATTTTTATTGTTTCCAGAAAAATATACCATAACAAAGAGACTGCTGTTTGGTAAGATGATACCTGTTTTTATAAAAAAATCAGATAAGATAATTGCTGATTCAGAAAATACTAAAGAGGATATATTAAAATTCTTTAGTGTACCCGAGGATAAAATTTCGATTGCTTATGTAAGTTACCCAGATTATTACAATCATTCAATAGATAGAAGAAAGGCAAAATATATTGTAAAAAAATATGGAATAGAGAGAGATTTTATGTTATATGTAGGAATGATTGAGCCAAGAAAAAACATAATATCTTTACTAAAAGCCTTTGTAGAGCTTGATAAAGATTTGGAATTAGATTTGGTAATTGTCGGCAAGAAAGGGTGGTATTTTAAAGAAATTGAACAGTATATGGAAAGTACCGTAAATCTAAGATTAGAAAATAAGATAATATTTACCGGTTACGTTTCTGAGCATGAGTTAAAATATTTCTATAGATCAGCATTAATGTTTGTTTATCCTACTTTATATGAAGGGTTTGGTTTACCCCCACTGCAGGCTATGGCATGCAGTACACCTGTAATAACATCCAATGTTTCTTCTCTACCCGAGGTTGTGGGAAATGCAGCAATAAAAATAAATCCACATGATTTAGATGAGTTAAAGAACTCTATTAAATGGTTATACACAGATGTAGAAAAAAGAGGTGAGCTTATTAAAAAAGGATTAGAGAATTCGAATAAATTTAGTTTGGAAAAAGTGGCTTTAAATGTATTATCTGTTTACAATAGCTTAAATTTTTAATACAAAAATTAAAATAGATTATAATACAAATTAACTACTATCCTTTTTTAAAATTATCTATAAAAATTCTTCTTGTTCTTATTTAATCTTATCAGCTATTCTAACTTATAATTTTTTAGTATAAAATGTGTCTAATCAAAGAAGC
>JAHLWJ010000200.1 GCA_019057975.1 Promethearchaeota archaeon
GAGTAGGTTCATATACTGGTTCAGGTTCTGGCTCTGGAGTAGGTTCATATACTGGCTCTGGTTCAGGCTCTGGTTCTGGTTCAGGCTCCGGAGTAGGCTCATATGCGGGTTCAGGCTCAGGCTCTGGAGTAGGTTCATATACTGGTTCTGGTTCAGGCTCTGGTTCAGGCTCTGGAGTAGGTTCATATGCTGGTTCAGGCTCAGGTTCTATAATAGGTTGATAGGTAGGTTGAGTTCTTAATATGGATTCATATAACGGTTCCGGTTCGACCTCTTTTAATGGTTCTCTACTTTTTTCCTTTAGTTTTCTCTTAAAATCTTTTTCTACTACCTTTTCATCACCAGAAATAAATTGAAAAATTATGAAAGGATTACTCCGGGGTCTTTCAATTAATTGACCCAAAAATATTCTTTTCGGTTTAATTCTTTTATTGTTTATTCTTAATTCTACTGCGAAATTACCAGATGTAAAAAAATCGAATCCATTTATCCTACCTCTTTCAGTAGCACTCCATTGAATTAAATTTGTCGTAGTTTTATGAATTTTAACCTCAGTCTGAGGTCTCGCGATTTTTGTTATTTTTAGTTTGTTTTGATGTGATATTTTCCCCTGAAAGGTTTTTTTTTTATTCCCTTTTGTAGTCCATCTCAAATGGAAGCCATCAGTTTGTTTCCATAGCACATAACCCAAGAATTGACCCGAACTGAATTTTGGGCGTCCTCTAATGTTATTTACTTTCATTTTTATTCATTATTTTAGCTTAAATCTCTATTAAATTATGAAACAATTTGGTAATATATATATTTATATTTTTGTCAGTTTTAAAACTAATTTAGGAGGATAGATTAAATTATAATAATTATAAGTTTGCCAATATCCTGTCTACTTTTTCTTTGATATCCAATTGAGCAGAAGATGGATCTTTTAAAATATGTTTGGTCTCGATAAAGATATTAGTGCTAATCTGCTTCATTGATTTAAGATCTACATCTCCTTCAATAACAAACACAAAATAAATAGATTTTTGATCCCCAAACAATTCTTTTGTTATAATAGTTATTTCATAATTTTCACCGTATGTAATAGTGGCAATTTCTTCTTTAAATAACTTTTTTCCGATTGCTCCGATTGCTGAAATTAAACCACTAAAAATTGCGGGATTTATTTCATCTAAATGGGGATCTATCTTCTTAGAATAAAAGGGATAACCCTGAGAATCACAGACTAAAATTGATTTTATCATGATTTTTTTACTTCTTATTGTCTTAAATTTTTCAGTTATACGAATATATAGATTTCTTATTTTTAACTTTCAGCTTATACTAAAACTTGAGATGATTGAAATATTACTAAGTCTAGAAATCGAACCTAAAATTTTCCCTTATTATTTATATTAGATGACGTGCTAATAGCAAGTTATAAATATTTCAAAATCAGATAGTAAATACATTAAATATATTCTAAAAGGAAATTTCTATATTTTTGTATAAAATATGAATTTTCGTTATGATATCACATAATCAAAGAGTTTCTAAAAGTAATATTAAGCTTTACTTCATTATTAAATCACGGGGATAATTTGGAAGAATTAATTAATGTCTTATTTCAAATAAATATAATCAGTTTATTGGGAAGTACAGAAAGGTAAAGGATTTACATGGTATATTTTCAGATTAATCCAGTTGGATTTAATTGTGGAACGGATAAAAATAATTGTGATAAGTATCCAGATTTTTGTAAAGAATGCGTTCAAACTCAACTTGAAAAATTTGGTTTAGATCTTAAGCACAATGTAAAATTTACGATTATTGACTCTGAAGAAAAACGAATTCAGATGTTCCAAAACCTAATATGGCAGAAGTTTTTAGATGTCTTAAATTTAAAACATATTTTATTAGTGGCAAAAGAGTCGGGGTTACTTATTATAGATTACCCGATTTCAGGGGCCGGAGTGAATACAGAATTATTAACAGGATTTATCCAAGCAAATATCACATTTTCAGAATCGGGTAGCTCTTCAAATATCATTGAAAACTATAGTAATCATCATCAATTTTATGAATTTCAATATGAGACCTTCAATATCCTACTAAAAAATGGACATTTCATCAGAATTTGCTTGGTGCTCGATCATAAAGCTTCAGAAAGTTTAAAAACTCTAGTGTCTGAATTTTTGCAAGATTATGAAGCTAGATATCTAGATAAACTTGAAAGACTTATCAATGCGGGATTCCTTAATTTTGAAGATACGATTAACTTTATCATAGACACGTTTAATATCAAATTAGTATTCCCTATGATTCTTACCCATACTTTTTTACCTGAAATGTTAGAATCAATCAAAAAAAACCCTATACAAAAAGCTATAATTGATTTTGCTAAACAATTTTTAGCTTCAAAACAGTTCTTTTTTGTTATTAATTTACTCGACGAAGTCCAAAAAATTGTAAATATTGATGCGAACATACTTCTCTATGAGATTTCCCTCCTTTTAGAAAGAAATATAATCATTCCTACTTCGATTGAATTTGCAGAAACCAAGATCCTACAGTTCCAAGAAACACAAGCAATACGAATTGCTAATAATGAGCTAATTTCTTCAATAATCGCTAATGAGGATGAAATTAGTGAATTAAAAGAAAAAGCAAAATATATGAGTGAAGAAGAGGTTAAAACTTCAATTAACACTTATATTAGAAAGGCTGAAACTGCTGAAAGTGCCTTAATATATGTGGAAGCACAAAAAGAGTATGAGAAGGCTCTTTATTTAGCAACAGGTTTTGACATGAAAGAAGATATTGGAAGGATTTCATTTATGGTTTTAGAGAATGACAAAAAAATCAGAGAATTAGATCTTGAGTATACACTAAATGCTGGAGAAAAAGCAGAGAAACGAAAAGATTACATTAATTCTATCAATTATTACAGACAAGGATTAATCCTTCTAAGAAAGGCTGAAGAGGTTAATGGTAATGAATCAAGAATTAAAAAACTAGAAAAAAAGATTCAAAATCTTCAAAAACGTCTGTAAAATAAAACTAATTTATTAATTTGTTTCAAATACATATATTATTTATCTTCACTAATCTCTCCTTGTAGAACTTGAAGTAGTTCCTTTTTACTCTTTTTAATTTCATCATCCATCTCTTCATCTGGGGGAAACAAACCATTTTCATTCTCAATGTCAAGACTTGACATTCTCTCAATGAATCCTTCATATAAATCATCAATTATTTTATTTAAGTTCGAAATTGATTTTTTGATACCTGAGTTAGCTTTTGGAGGATCCTCATAAGAACTTATCTCTCTACTAATTATTTTCAACTCTCTTGACATTTTTTCTAATGATTCAAAGATATATCGGTCATTTAATAGCAGTGTTATTTTCTCTTCTTCAAATTTTTTTCTAGTCTCCTCCACAGTTTCCCAATATAAATTCTGTACTGAATTTTTAATTAAACTTTCATTTTCTATTATACGTTCTTTATCAATTTCATCATGTTTGTTTAATTCATATGTGTAAAACCCCGTATAAATGTCTTCATTCGATTGCATCTGTTCTGAGAATTTTTTGCATACTAAAAACATACTTGCCTCAATTTCAGGAGAAATTTGCTGATTAATAATTATTGAGATCATCACCATTTCTCTTTTACCACGAGCCCATTCTGAGGGAATTTGAAAGTAAAAATTTAGTATTTTTAAATTTTCGAAAGAATGGGTAAAAAATTCTTCCTCGTTCTGCTGAGTCATGATATCATATAATCTATCTGATATTTCTTTACTCAGCTGAGTTTCTGGAAAAGAATAAAATATTGATGTACCTATTCTTGTATGAAAATATGATAATATAACAATCGTTTTTTTCTACACCCCATTGTCTACTCCTTTAAATATTTATAAGAAAATCTCAGCATATAAATGATTATATCTTTATTTATCTCTGACAATATATTAATAATTTATTATTATCAAAAATAGATAGAAATGTAAATTTAAAAAAAATTAGAGAGATTTAATAGATTCCTTTAGTGTTTTTTCAAAGAGCTCACAGATTTTTTCTGTCTCCTCATCATTAATAATTAATGGTGGTTTGATTTTTAAGATGTTTTGAATGAAATAACCTGCTGTGGACATGATTTGCATTTGTTCACCAAAAAATATCCCATTTTTCCATCCAACATGCACCATTTTTTCTAATAACTGATTATGGGGTTCTCGTGTATCAGTATCTTTCACAAATTCTACTCCAATAAATAAGCCAGGACCTCTAACATCCCCAATCTGAGGTATATCTTCAGAAAGATCTTTTATATGAGAAGTTATTTTCTTTCCTTGTTTATCAGCATTTTGGGGTATGTTGTTTTTTTGTAATATTTCAATATTTACTAAACATGCTGCCATCGCTAATGGAGGCGAAGCAAAAGTAGAATGTTCCTCGAACTCGGTTAACATACGAAGTTTAGGTGATGCTACCGTAATTCCAATGGGAACACCCGCAGCTGCTCCTTTAGTTAGGGTCATAATATCTGGTGAAATATCTTTATTATATGTAGATTCATACCATTCTGTACCAAACATTTTGCCTGTGCGGCCAAAACCAGTTTGCGCTTCGTCATAGATTAGAAGAATTTTATTATTTTTGCAAATTTCCTTTAATCCTACTAAGAAATCGACGGGTGCAGGAATCTGACCTCCAGGACCCTGCATTGGTTCAATGATGCAGCCAATTGGTGTACCGGTAGGAAACATTTCTATGTTTTGCCGTACCATCTCCAAACATTCTAAATTGCATGATTTATCGCGTTTCCCGCCAAAAGTTTCCTTATAATTCCAAGGACAGCGAAAACAGTAAGGAAAAAAATTCCGCATCCAATGTTCTTGCCCAAAACCAGAAAATCGCATTGGAAGACGTTGAGATGCACCCATCATTACTAAGTTTGACCCATGATAACCCCTTCGAAATACAATGAATTGATTTCCTTTTTTATTATTAATCAGTGCTAATCTAATTGCACATTCAAGAGCCCACCCTCCTCCAGAGTTGTTCACACTAACTCTACCGCCTTTTAATTGACCTGGTGCGATTTCTGCGATTTTATTAAAAAGTCTTATTCTTACGGGTGTAAGAAAATATGACCAAGAATGGGTAACTTGTTGAGATTGGACACTGAGAGCATAACTTATATCTGGATTATTATGCCCTAAACTGTAAACCCATGCTTGAGAGGTGCAATCCAGTATTTCTTGTCCATCTTGAGTTTTAAAATAAATTGAACCGGGTTCGCGACTTCCTGTGATAATATGTTCTCGAGCGTTAGTTAAAAGATGATTTTTCCGACATATTATTATTTCTTCTTCATTTAATGGATAAGTTAGAAGCCTATCAATCTCTTCCTTCTTTAGATATTTTGGTTCATTCATGCTACATTAATATATTTCAAGTATTAAAAGAATTGTCAGAAATTGTTTTATACTAGTCAACACGTAGGCGTCTAGATTTCTTCATATTTAATTATATAAGTTTTAATTAAGGATGGAGTATATCTAGAAAATTATGACATTATTATTAAATCCTAAGGAGCATAATCGCTTTTATCCAGATGAGAAGTCTAAAGAAATTATGCTCAAGACTATTGAATTCTTCGAAAATAAAGGGAAAGCGAAGCTTAAAGAAGATGATCATAAAAGAGTTTGGTATGCTGATTTTCTCGAGTTTCAAAAAAAAAATAGAATTTTTGCACAGCTTCTAACACCTGCTCCATATGGAGAGGATGAGAATTATCGTTGGGACACGTGGCGTATATGTGAATTTAATGAAATTCTTGGTTTCTATGGACTTGGATATTGGTATACTTGGCAAGTCTCTATTCTAGGACTTGGACCCATTTGGATGAGTAAGAATGAAGTAGCAAAGAAAAAAGCCGCAAAATTACTTCGAGAAGGTGGGATTTTCGCTTTTGCTCTCTCAGAACAAGCACACGGTGCTGATATCTACGCAACTGAGATGAAACTTACGCTACAAGAAGATGAAACTTATAAGGCAAATGGAGAGAAATATTATATTGGCAACGGTAACGAAGCAGAGATGGTTTCAAATTTTGGGAAACTTGCTGATATTGATGGAAATATTCCTCCATATGATATGAAGAATAAAGATCAGTATGTATTTTTTGTAGCAAACTATAAACACAAAAATTATGAATTGATTAAAAATGTCTGCGATAGTCAAAATTATGTATCAAATTTTGCTCTTCACGATTATCCCATAACACATGAAGATATCCTTTCTATGGGAGAAGATGCTTGGAATGCTTCACTTAATACTGTAAATGTGGGTAAATATAATTTAGGATGGGCTTCAATCGGGATTTGTACTCATGCATTTTATGAAGCTATTCATCACGCTGCTCATCGTAGACTCTATAATATGTACGTTACTGATTTTCAACATGTAAAACAAAGTTTTGTAGATGCTTATACACGCTTGGTTGCCATGAAATTATTTGGATTAAGAACGGCTGACTATATGCGTATAGCTTCTAAAAAAGACAGACGATATCTTCTCTATGCCCCTGTTATGAAAATGAAAACAACAACCCAAGGAGAAGAAGTAATTAATCTCTTATGGGATGTCATTGCTGCAAAAGGGTTTGAAAAAGACATGTATTTTGAAAGTGCAGCAAGAGATATCCGGGCACTACCTAAACTTGAGGGGACAGTTCACGTTAATATTGCCTTAATTCTGAAATTTATGCTTAGCTTCTTTATGAATCATAAAAACTATGAGGTGGTTCCAAGACAAGATCAAATTGCAAACGATGATTTCCTTTTTGATCAAGGTCCAGCTCGAGGATTGGAGCGTGTTCGTCTTCATGATTGGAAACCGGTATTCGAGAAATATAATCTACCCAATGTTAAAATTTTCTTAGAACAGATCGAGTTATTTAATCTTCTTGGTACAACAGCAACCCCTAGCGCAGAGCAACAGAATGACATGGACTTCATGCTCTCTGGAATTGGAGAAATATTTTCCCTAATTGTATACTCCCATCTAATTATTGAAAATGCTCCAATCTACAACATTGATGACGATACTTTAGATCAAATTTTTGATTTCCTCATAAGAGATTTTTCTAAATATGCTTTAAACTTATATCATAAATCAGGCACCACACCTGAACAAATGGAATTATGCTTAAAAATGATAAAAAAACCAAATGTAGATGAGGAAAGATTTAAACGAATGTGGAACACAGTACACTCTTTAAAAGATGCCTACCAAATGAATGATTAATTACGTTTATACTTCCTTTTTTACTTTTTTTTTAAATATCTTGATTAATAAAAATAGGGTTTCTAGATTTAAGCTTTCGCTGCGTTTTCTGCAATTGCATCAGTTATTTGAACCCATGTTTCCGGAGGTAAGCTATGACCCATCCCGTCTATAATTATTAATTCAGATCCTGGTATAGCTTCTGCAGTATCTTTTCCTGTTTCAAATGGGAAAAGAGGATCATCTCTTCCATGGATCACAAGAGTTGGCACTTCAATTGCCGATAACTTTTCTTTCCAATTTCCTTGCGCCATTATAGCAAGAAGATGGCGTTCAACCCCAGCAGGATAAAAACATCTATCAAACACTCTACCTGCAAGAGCACGGTGTTTTTCCTCATTATAAGGGAAGCCTGATCCATAAATAAACTTTCCTACTCTTATAGAGTTCTCAATAACAGCATCCCGTTCAGGAGGTACTGGGGTGTAAAATACTTGTTGTGCTTCTGGAGTCATTTGAGGGAGATCTGGATTACCTGTGGTACTCATTATAGAAGTGAGACTTAACACACGAGAGGGATGTCTATACGCAATAGTTTGAGCAATCATTCCCCCCATTGAACCTCCGCAAATGTGAGCTTTTTCAATGTCTAACGCATCGAGAAGTCCTACAGCATCATCTGCCATATCGTCCAATGAGTAAGG